>NZ_JBHWUI010000060.1:0-45111 GCF_042737525.1 Kitasatospora sp. NPDC059973
CCCCAGCCGCCCGCCGCCCCGCCCACCGGCCGGCGCCGCCGGCTGGCCGTTCCGCCCGGCCCCGACACCGAGGCCCGGGAGGCCGCCGCGCAGCCGCCGTCGGCGCACGGAACGGCCGAGGGCGCTCCCGGCGCCCTGGAGCTCGCCCGGCCCTCGCTGCCCGCAGCCGGCTCGGACGGACCGGCCACGACCGGCCCGGACGGCCCGCAGCCGGTCGGCACCGGCCTGGCCGAGCTCGCTCCGCCGCGCCCGCTCGGCGCCCCCGGTGCTCCGGGCGGCTCCGGTACGGGCGTTCCGGCCGGACCGGCCGAGGCCTTCCAGGCCGCCCCGGCGGCGCCGGCCGCCGCACCGCAACTGCCCGCCGCGCCCGAGGCCAGGACGGCGCCGCGCCCGATGGCCGAACTGCCCGCCGCCGGTCACGACGACCCCGTCGAGCACCCCGCACGCCCCGTCCCGGCCGGGGACGGCGGCCCGCGCCGGCTGCTGGTCTGGCCCGAGCCCGACCCGGCCACCCGGCAGGCCCTGCAGGACCGCGGCTACCGGCCGGTGATCGTCCGCTCCCGCGAGGAGGTGGACGCCCAGATCGCCGGCTTCCCCGCCGCGCTCTTCGTCGACCCGCTGACCGGCCCGATCACCCGGACCGCCCTGCAGTCGCTGCGCACCGCCGCCCTCAACAGCAGGGTCCCGGTCCTGGTCACCGCGGGCCTCGGCCAGGCCACCCGGGACGCCGCGTACGGCGCCGACCCCGCCGTGCTGCTGCGCGCCCTCGCTCCCCGCGACGGCGAGAACCACGCCCCCCGGGTGCTGCTGGTCGAGGGCGATCCGGACATCGCCGCCGCCATGATCAGCAGCCTGGAGCGGCGCGGCATGCACGTCGAGCACGCGGTGGACGAGACCGACGCCGTCGCCCGCGCCAGCAGCGTGCAGCCGAACCTGGTGGTGATGGACCTCTTCCAGATCCGCCGCCGCCGGGTCGGCCTGCTGGACTGGCTGCGCGCCAACGACCGGCTGCACCGCACCCCGCTGGTCGTCTACACCTCGGTCGACCTCGACCCGCGGGAACTGCCCCGGCTGCGCACCGGCGAGACGGTGCTGTTCCTCGCCGAGCGCTCCACCAGCGCCGACGTCCAGTCCCGGATCGTCGACCTGCTCGGGCGGATCGGCGCGATGGGCGAGGCGGGCGTCGCGGCCGCCGGCTAAACGACCGGGGGCCGGCCACCCGTGGTGGCCGGCCCCCGGGCCCGGCTGTTCCCGCCGCTGTCCGCTACTCCTTGCCGAGCACCGTGACGTCCAGCTCGTCGGCCGCGTAGCCGGCCCGGATGACCTTCTTGTCGAACTTGCCGACCGAGGTCTTCGGCACCGCGTCGACGATCGCCCAGCGCTCCGGCAGTTGCCAGGAGGCGATCCGCTCGGCCAGGAACGCGCGCAGCTCCCGCAGTCCGGCCGTGGCGCCCGGCCGCAGCACCACGGTGGCCAGCGGGCGCTCGCCCCACTTCTCGTCCGGGACGGCGACCACGGCGGCCTCGGCCACCTCCGGGTGGGCCATCAGGTGGTTCTCCAGGCCCACCGAGGAGATCCACTCGCCGCCGGACTTGATGACGTCCTTGGCGCGGTCGGTCAGGGTCAGGTAGCCGTCCGGGGTGATGGTGCCCACATCGCCGGTGCGCAGCCAGCCGTCCTCGGAGAACTTGTCGTCGGGGCGCTCCGGGTCGTGGCCGGCGCCGCCGTAGTACGCGCCGGCGATCCACGGCCCGCGCACCTCCAACTCGCCCGCCGAGACGCCGTCGTGCGGCATCCGCTCGCCGCCCGGACCGGTCAGCCGGGCCTCGACGGAGGCCGGGAAGACGCCCTGGGTGACCCGGTACGGCCACTCCTCCTCGGGGGTGAGGCCGCCGGGGGCCTGGGCGAAGGCGCCGAGCGGCGAGGTCTCGGTCATCCCCCAGGCGTGCACGACCCGGATGCCGTGCCGCTCGTCGAACGCCTTCATCAGGGCGGGCGGGCAGGCGGAGCCGCCGATGACCACCATGCGCAGGCTGGAGGTGTCGTACTCGCCCGCGTCCAGCTCGTCGAGCAGACCGCTCCAGATGGTCGGCACCGCGGCGCTGACGGTGGGCCGCACCCGGGCGATCATCTCGGCCAGCGGCTTCGGCTGGAGGAAGCGGTCCGGCATCAGCATGCCGGCACCGGACATGAAGGCGCCGTGCGGGATGCCCCAGGCGTTGACGTGGAACATCGGGACGACCGGCAGCGCGATGTCGCGCGGGGTGAAGGCGAAGTTGTCGCCGGTGTTGACCTGGAGGGCGTGCAGGTAGACCGAGCGGTGGCTGTAGAGCACGCCCTTCGGGTCACCGGTGGTGCCGGAGGTGTAGCAGAGCACGGCGGCCTGGCGCTCGTCGATGTCGGTCCGCCACGGGAACGTGGTGGGCCGTCCGGCGATCAGGTCCTCGTAGTCGTGCACGGCGCCGGTGAAGCCGGCCAGCACGGACCGGTCGCCGGGGCCGCTGACCACGATGTGCTTCAGGGTGGGGGCGAGTTCCGGCAGGACGGCCGCCAGCAGCGGCAGCACGGTGCCGTTGACGATGATCACGCGGTCGGCGGCGTGGTTGACGATGAACGACAGCTGGCCCGGCGGGAGCCGCAGGTTGAGCGTGTGCAGCACCGCTCCCATGGACGGCGCCGCGAGGTACGCCTCCAGGTGCTCGGCGTTGTTCCACATCAGCGTGGCCACCCGGTCGTCCCCGGTCACCCCGAGCTCGTCCCGCAGCGCGTGGGCGAGCTGCGCGGCGCGCGCGCCGACCTCCGCGTACGTCCGGACGACCGGGCCGGTGCCGTCCCAGGTCGTGACGGTCGACCGCCCGTGGATGGTCGACCCGTGCTCCAGGATCCTGGCGACGGTGAGCGGGACGTCCTGCATCGTGCTGAACACGGGTCCTCCTTGACCGGGCGGCACTGCGGCGGCGACTGCGACGGTCACCGGGCGGCTACTGGGCGGTAATAGCGGCAGTCGAGCCCGATTGTGCCTCTCCACCTGCCCGCTGTCAGCATTCCGGCGCCGTTGCACGGGTCACGGATTCGCCGCGTCGGCCGGGGGCGGGGTCCGTGGGCCGCGTCGGCCGGGGGCGGGGTCCGTGGGCCGTGCCCGCCGCCCGTGACGCTACGGGGCCAGTCCGTCCCGCTCGCGCTCGCGGGCCAGGGCCGCCAGGTCGTCGAAGGTCCGCAGCAGGACGGCCCGCCGCTCCTCCTTGTGCCCGGGGGCGGGCTCCAGCCCGTCGATGCTCTGCTCCCAGACCGCCATGAAGTCCGCCTTCCAGCCCTCGATCGTGGCCGCGGCGGGCAGACCGGCGCCGACGTAGTGGCGGGAGGCGATCAGGTGGAGCAGTTCGAGGTTGCACGGGACGGCCGTGCCCCAGTACTCGTCCGCCTCCAGCTCGACCCGGTCACCGGCCATCGCCTGCTCGACCTCGCCGATCAGCCGGGCCGTGAACTCGCCGAGGTGATCGGCGGCCGTGTCGCTGTCGAAGTTGCCGCTGCCCCAGGTGCCCATGAGTCCTCCGTGATCGGGTCGATCGGTCAGCCCTGTTGTAGCGGGCCGCGCTGACACTGCCGCGGCCGGTCGCACCGACAGCGGCACGCGATACTGGGCGGCATGAGCGACAGTCATGACGATCGCCGGGTACAGCCCGAGCCGGCCGGGTTCCGCGTGCCGTGCCCGTGCTGTTCCGACGGGGTGCGGACGCGGGCGCGGCTGGGCGTCCGGGCCGACCGCTCGGGTACCGGGCACATCCCGGAGACCTGCCGGGACTGCGACGGGCGCGGCTGGCTCTCCCTCGGCCTCCGGGACTGAGCCGCGCCCGCCGGCCCGAGCCGCGGAACCGCACCGGGTGGCCGGGCAGGGGTCGGCGGGTGAGCCGTACCCGCGCGGGCGGGCGGGGGCAGCGACCGGTCAGACCTGCCGGTCGGGGCGGTACAGGCGGACGCAGACCCCGGGGTCCGGCAGGTAGGCCGGGTCCAGGACGTACCCCTGCTCGGCGGCGACCCGCAGGACGTGCTGGGCGCCCGCGCCACGATAGGTCGCGAGGTTGACGCGGATCCGCCGGGGCGCCTCGGCGCCCTTGCCGTTGCCCGGGCGGACCTCGCGCGCGACGATGCGGCGGACGTGGCGGTCCCAGGCGGCGGCGCTGCCGGTGAACTCCGCCCGGAAGGCGCGCGGCCCGACCGCCCAGCGGGCGCCCCAGCGGTCCCAGTAGTCGGGCTCGGGGTGCTTCACCCAGAAGGCCAGCAGGCTGAGCACCCCGCAGACGGGGACGTAGGCGATCTGCAGCACGAGCATGAACGGCAGCAGGAACGCGGACCGGCCCGGCCGGGCGCCCCACGGCGTGCCCGGGGCGGCCGGCGGATCCTGCGGCCCGGGTGCGGACACCCGGGCCGGGGCGGGGTACCGGCGGCTCAGCCGGACACGCGCCAGGTCGCCGCCGGCGGGCACGCCCTGCCAGCCGTAGCGCTCCGCGAGCCGGACCACCCCGGCCGCGCCCAGGCCCCGGTAGAGGCGGACCGCCAGCTTCACCCCGACGGTGCGGCCGAAGTCGGCCCCGACGTCGCCGTCACCGGCGGCGTACCCCGCCTCGGCGAGCCGGATCCGGCGCTCCAGGATCGGGCCGACGTACCGCTCCCAGTCCTCCGAGCGGCCGGTGAGCTCGGCCTTGAGGCGGCGCGGTGGGACGAAGGTGCGGTTGACCTTCAGCCAGGAGTCGGACTCGGGGCCGGACGGGCCACTGGCACCGGTCCAGAGCAGGATCGCGAACAGGGCGACCAGGGCGGCGATCCAGACCGGTGCGTAGATCCACTGGAGGGTGAACTGCAGCAGCACGGAGATCCGGCTGCGGCGCGGCCGGGGGCCGGGGAAGCCGTCGTCGAAGGACGCGGCGGCGGGTGCGGCGAGCCCGGCGGGCGCTGGTTGCGGGGGGAGCGGCTGGGCGTACGGGTTCGGCCCGGCGTACGGCTGGGGCTGGGGCTGGGGGTACGGCTGGGGCTGCCCGTACGGGTCGGCGGCCGGGCTGTACGGCTGCGGGTACGGCTGCGGCTGCGGCTGCGGGTACGGCTGCGGCTGGGCGTACGGGTTGGGGCCGGTGTACGGGCCGCCCTGCGGGTACGGCCCGGGCGGTGGGATCGCGCCCTGCCCACCCGCTCCGGCGTGGTGCCCCTGACCCTCCGACATGCCCGTCCCCCTCCGTGCGGCCGATCGACGGGACACCCTATCCGGCCCGGGTGCCCGGCCCGTCAGCCCGCCAGCGGCGCGTCCACCTGGTTGCGGTCGACGGTGAGCGTGGCGCCGCCGTACGTCTCCGTCACGTTGCCCCGGTACTGGTGGACGCGCTGGCGGTCGGCCCAGAGGTCGGAGGTGAGGGCGCCACTGTCGGCGGTGTCCGCGTGGTCGTCCCAGCGGGCGTACCAGAGCGTGTCGGGCAGCGGGGAGCTGCCCGCGCGGGCGGCCGCGGCGAGGTCGGCGACGCCGGAGTCGAGGCTGGAGTAGAAGCCGGACCGGTAACCGACCGCGTGCAGCCCCTGGGTCCAGCCGAGCGCGAAGTCGACGACGGCCTGGCCACAGGCCGGGTCCTGCATCGGGTACGACTCGATGTCCAGGAACACCGGGCTGCCGTTGCCGAGTCCGACGGCCGTGAGGCCGCGGACCGCCTCGGCCGCTTCGGCCCGCCCCTGCTGGGCCGCACGGGCCGGGTCGATCCGCTGCGGCTTGCCCTTGAGCTCGCTGCACGGCGCCTGCAGCCCGACGTGGACGGGGAGGAAGCGCCAGCCCATCGCCCGCGCCTGGCGGACCCAGTCGGCGGTGAGCCCCGGCTGCGCGCAGCCGCGCTGGGACCCGCTGGTGTAGATGCCGACCGCGCCGTAGGGGGAGGTGCCGCGCCAGGCCCGGAGGGTGTCGAGCGGGGGTGCGGTGCAGGCGTCGAAGGCCGCGCCGCTGTAGAGGTCGCGGACCCGCTGGGCGGGCGGGCCGGACCGGTCGGGCAGGACGGTGGCCCGGATGCGGGGTGCCGCGGCGGCCACCGGAGCGGTCGCCCCGGCGCTCACGCCTGCCCCGTCGATCGCGAGCAGGAGCACGAGGGAGGCGGCGGCCAGGGCCGCGGGGCGGAGATAGCGCACCCCGCCTTGATACTGACGGGCTATCGGACGAATACGGCAACCGCGCCGCATGCCCCGGAGAAGCTCACCCTTTCGGGCGCACCCGTCCGCATCCGTCCGCATTTTGGTAACGAGCTTGCCCCCACGTCACTCCTTACGGCAAACTCGCCACTATGCCCACGTCCCACACCGGCCAAACCACCTCCCCGACGCCGGCCGCCGCCGTCGCCGAGGCCCTTGCCATGCCGCCCGCCCCCAAGGGCGAGCCCGCCGGCGAGCGCGGTGGTTGGCGACGAGGCGGGGCCCCGGGCCAAGGGCTGTCACCGGGCAGGCGACCCGCCGAGCCGTCCGGCCGGCGGTACTCGAAGCTCGTGCGGCGCCCGGAGCGAATCCCGGCGCCGTTCCTGTGTCTGGCCGCGATGTTCCTGGTGCAGCTCGGCATCGCGCTGTCCAAGCCGCTCTTCGACCCGCTCGGGGTGAGCGGCACGACCTTCCTGCGGCTCGGGTTCGCGGCGGTGATCCTGCTCGCCGCCACCCGCCCCAGGCTGCGGGGCCGGCGGCCGCGCGACCTCGCCGCCGCCGGTCTGCTCGGGGTGGCGTCCGCCGGGATGACGCTGCTCTTCGCCGGAGCGATCGACCGGCTGCCGATGGGCACCGCCGCGACGATCGAGTTCCTCGGCCCGCTCGCGGTCGCGCTGATCTTCGCCCGCCGGGCCAGCCATCTGGTCTGGGCGCTGCTCGCGGCCGGCGGAGTGGCCCTGCTGACGCTGCTCGGCGAGGGCGGCGGCGGATCGTCGCTCGACCCGGTCGGCCTGGCCTACGCCTTCGGCGCGGCCGCCTGCTACGCGGCGTACATCCTGTTCACGGACAAGGTCGGCGCCGCGTTCCAGGGGTTCCAGGGGCTGGCGGTGTCGATGACGGTCGGCGCCCTGACCCTGGCGCCGTTCGGACTCGGCCAGGCCTGGGACGGGCTGACCGCGCCCGGCGCCTCGCCGCTGACCCTGCTGCTCGCGGTGGCCGGGGTCTCGCTGCTGCTGCCGGTGATCCCGTACGCGCTGGAGATGACCGCGCTGCGACGGATGCCGCAGCGGGTGTTCAGCGTCCTGGTCAGCCTGGAGCCGGCGGTCAGCGCGCTGGTCGGCCTGGTGGTGCTGGGCCAGCTGCTCGGCGCGGTGCAGTTGGCCGGTATCGGCTGCGTGGTGGCCGCCAGCGTGGGGGCCACGCTCACCGGGCGGCGGTGACGGGGGCGGCGATGACGGGGGCGGAGTGACGGGGGCGGAGTGACGGGGCAGCCTCCTGCACGGAGGGGCCCCGTCGGGCGTCCGTTACGGCCAGAGCAGGGTCCGCGACCACTCCGGGGTGCGGACCGGGCCCGTCCGGGTGTAGCGCAGCCGGACGTGGCGGCGGTTGGCGTCGCCCTGCCAGTACTCCACCTCGTGCGCCCAGAGCGTGTAGACGGCGTGCCCGGCCGCGACGGTGTCCGGAGTCGTCTCCAGCCGGCGGCGGGCGACCGCCTCCGCCTCGTCGTACTCGGCCAGCGAGGCCAGCGGCTCGCTCTGCCGGCCGACCAGCGCACCGACCCGGGCGGCCGGGGAGCGGGTGGCGAACTCGGCCGCCGCGACCTGGTCGGCGGCCCGCTCGACCGTGCCGCGGACCCGGACCTGACGGCCCAGCGGCGGCCAGTAGAGGGTGAGCGCGGCGGCCGGGTGATCGGCGAGCTGGCGGCCCTTGGGGCTGTCCGCGGCGGCCGAGAAGACCCAGCCGGTGCCGGAGGCGTCGACATCGCGCAGCACCAGCACCCGGGCGTCCGGCAGACCGTCGGCGTCCACCGTGGAGAGCGTGGCCACCTGCGGGTCCAGCACACCGGCCGCGAGCGCGGTCGCCAACCACTCGGCGAAGAGCAGGCCGGGCTCGGCCGGTGCCGACTCGGCATCGAAGGACGGCAGCGGGCGGGCCATCGGCGGGCGGCCGAGCAACAGCTCGGGTACGGACCTGGGCGCCGGCCTCGACTCCGGCCTCGGCTCCGGTCCCGGGGCAGGCCTGGCCTCGCCCGGGCCGCTCAGGCCCTCCTCCTCCGCTGCCATCGCGCCCTTCCTTCCGGTTGCCGCGGACGCAGCCCCTCGCCGGCGGGGCCGTCGGGGCCCCGGGCGCGAGGTGCGCTGTCGGAGCGCAACCGTACCGCCGACGGGTGACCGCTCGGTGCGCGCCCTCGTCGGGAGCGGGCGTGGGGACCGGCGCGAACCGGCCGGAGGCGGCTTCCGGCGCGCGTGGGTGGCGGCCGCGCTCCGTCCGGGGCTCCGGGCACGGCGCTCCGGGCACGGCGCTCCGGGGCCGCGCCTTCCGGGCTGGGTGCGTGAACGCACTCGTGGGCGGTGCCGATCGACGGCACCGCCCACGAGGCCGGTTTGCGGTGACCCTTTCCGCTACCCGGTTCCCTGCATCGAGTTGTCTCACTTCGAGCCCCACCGCGAGCGCTCGACCCACTCGCGGTCACCCACCTCCGGCGCCCCCGCCGGCGGTGGCACCCGTTCCCGTCAGTTGAAGACCGGAGCAAAGACGATGTTGAAGTTCTTGTTGGACTGACCGGCCAGGATGGTGCCCGAGTTGTCCTTCACCGCGAGGGTGTTGGCCTGGTTCGAGGCACCGGACCCGGTGGCCGTCTGCTGGGTGGACACGTAGTTGCCGTCGACGGAGCCGAAGACGTTGCCCGTGCCGACGTTGGACACCACACCACTGTTGGAACCGTCGTTGGCCAGCGCGCCGTTGTCGGCGGCGGCGGCGCCGGCGCCCGCCAGCAGCAGACCGGCCGCAAGCGGGGCCGCGACCAGAAGACCGGCCAGCCGGCGGTGGCGAGTGCGAACCATGAGAGCCTCCAAGAAAGCTGTAAATCGTGCATTGTGTGCGGGAGTTCGTCGGCCAGACGAACCCCTGCGGGCTGCGACGCCGAGAGACAGACTTCCGCAACAAATCGACAAAGCACCACCTAGCGCCCCCGTTTTCGCCCGTTAGCGTGATATCCAGGGCGACGGTGAATAACGAGCGCTCCAGCGGACAGTGCGCCGACACACCGGCACTCACCTGGCATTTCGCCCGAACGGTGGCGCCTGGCGCGACGTCGGGGAGCGGCGCGCGGGGAGCACACGAAGAACCAGGCGCACCACCCTGGCGCACGACATAGGCGAACGCGCCCCCTTTGCGGAGGGCCACTCGACCTTGTCGATATATCCAGCCATCCTGCGACTATTCCACCATCCTACTTAGCCCAGGGGAATGCGGCAGCCGAAGGCCCTGGAAAGTCACTCAGGGCTGATTATCAGACCGCCTTGCCGGGGTTGAGAATGCCCAGCGGATCGAAGACCGCCTTCAGCTGCTGCTGCAGTTCCAGCGCCACCGGCCCCAGCTCGCGTGCCAGCCACTCCCGCTTCAGCAGCCCGACCCCGTGCTCCCCGGTGATCGTGCCGCCCAACTCCAGCCCCAGCGCCATGATCTCGTCGAAGGAACGCTGCGCCCGGGCCGACTCCTCCGGATCGTCCGCGTCGAAGATGACGATCGGATGGGTGTTGCCGTCGCCCGCGTGGCTGACCACCCCGATGGTCAGCGCGTGCCGCTCGGCGATCGCGGCGACGCCGTTCAGCATCTCGGCCAGCCGCGAGCGCGGCACCGCCACGTCGTCGATCATCGTGGTCCCCAGCCGGTCCATCGCGGGCAGGGCCAGCCGGCGTGCCTGCAGCAGCAGTTCGGACTCCGCCTGGTCCTCGGCCGGCACCACCTCGGTCGCGCCCGCCGCCCGGCAGATCTCGCCCACCACCGCGAGCTCGGCCGCCGGATCCGGCCCGTCGAAGGCCACCAGCAGCAGGGCCTGGGTCGACTCCGGCAGCCCCATCTGCCCCAGCTCGTTGACCGCCCGCACGGAGACCGTGTCCATCAGCTCCATCAGCGACGGCGTGAGGCCGCGCGCCATCACCTCGCAGACCGCCGCGCCCGCCGTGTCCGCGCTCGGGAACTCCGCGGCCAGCGCCAACTGCGGTGCCGGAGCCGGCCGCAACGCCACCACGGCGCCCACCACCACGCCCAGCGTGCCCTCCGAACCGACCAGCAGCCTGGTCAGGTCGTAGCCCGCCACCCCCTTGGCCGTCCGACGACCGGTGGACAGCAGCCGCCCGTCCGCCAGCACCACGTCGAGGCCCAGCACGTACTCACTGGTGACGCCGTACTTGACGCAGCAGAGCCCGCCCGCGCCGGTGCCGATGTTGCCCCCGATGGTGCAGGACTCCCAGCTGGACGGGTCCGGCGGGTAGGCCAGCCCCACCTCTCCGGCCGCCCTGGACAGTTCCGCGTTCACCACGCCCGGCTCCACCACCGCGATCCGGTTCACCGGATCGACCTCCAGGATGCGGTTCATCTTCACCATCGACAGCACGATGCAGCCGTCCACCGCGTTGGCCGCGCCGGAGAGCCCGGTCCGGGCGCCCTGCGGCACCACCGGTACGCGCAGCTCGGTGGCGGTCCGCAGGACGTGCTGCACCTGCTCGACCGTCTCCGGGAAGACCACCACGGCGGGGTTGCCGGCCGCGCAGAAGCCCGCCATGTCGTGGCTGTAGGCGGCCATCACGTCCGGGTCCACCACCAGGGCCCCACCCGGGAGCCCCGTCGCCAGTCGGTCCGTCAGATCACTCATCGCCGCCTCCGATCGCCGCCCGGCACACGCCGCCCCGGCCTCACGCCGCCGGTCGTACGCGGTCGCGCCGCACGCCGCCGAGTCGTAGGAGATCGAGCCGTACGCCGCCCATCGCCTCTGCCCGCACTCTGCCCCGCCGCCGCACGACCGGCAAGTACGCCGCTCCGGCCCGCCCCTGTCCGGTTCTCGGCCCTCGGTCCACGAAGCGACGGCGCGGGCCGCGGCTCAGACCCGGCGCAGTGCGGAGGACGCCCAGGCCGCCAGCCCCGCCCCGCCGGCGGCGAGCGCGCAGAGCGTCGTCGGCCACCTGGCGCCGGCCACCTCGGCGAGGAGACCGAGCAGTCCGGTGGACAGCACCAGCGCCGCACTCTGGACCAGCGTCAACAGGGCCTGGACCCGGGCGAGATGGTCGACCGGGGCACCGCGGAGCACCAGCGGTCCGAGGTGGCAGGCGAACAGCCCCGACCCCGCCCCGGCCAGCACGCTGCCCGCCACCGCCGTGGCCGGTGCGGACGCCCAGGCCAGCACCGCGGTCCCCACCGAGGCCACGCAGAGCCCGGCCGCCGCCCCGGCTCCTGCCCTGCGCAGGCCGCCCCGCCAGGAGACCAGCCCCGCCACCGCGAGCACCCCGGCCCCCTGTCCACCGGCCGACAGCCCGGCCGACCAGGCGCCCCAACCGTGGGCGCGGGCGAGCAGCGGCGCGAGGAGCGGGACCACCGGCAGCAGCGCCCCGGCCGCGGCACCGGTGAGCAGCAGCGCGGCGCGCAGCAGCGGATCCGCCAGGGCCAGCCGGACCCCGGCCGCCGCCTCGCGCAGCAGCCCCGGCCCGGACGGTCCGCGCCCCGCCGCCTCCCGGTCGGTCGGCCGCGCCGCCGCCGGCTCCACCGGCCGGATCCTCAGCAGCACCAGGAGGAGCACCCCGAAACTCGCCGCGTCCACCAGGGCCGCCCCCGGCAGGCCGCCCGCCGCGACCAGGACACCGCCGAGCGGTGCGCCCAGCAGGGCGGCGGTCTGCCCGCCGGCCTGCCGCAGCGCGAGGGCCCGCGACAGCTGCGCCGCGCCCACCAGGCGGCAGGGCATCGATCCGCTCGCCGGGAGGTAGAACGCGTCGACGGTGCCGATCACGGCAGCCGCCAGGAGCAGCAGCCGGAGCGGCGTGCCCCAGAGCGCCGCGGCGGCCGCGAGGGCCAGGGTGGCGACCAGCATCACCGCGTCCCCGGCGAGCATCACCCGGCGGGCACCGAACCGGTCCGCCACCGCGCCGCCCAGCAGGACCAGGACGGTGCGGGGCAGCGTGATCGCGGTCAGCACCAGACCTGCCGCGCCCCCGCCGTGCGCGGAGGCCGCCCAGCCCAGGGCGAGGTACAGCGCGGCGTCGCCGAGCAGACCGGCCTGGGTGCCGGCCAGCCAGAGCAGGTACGGGCCCGGGAGCGCGGCCCGGGCGGGAGGGTCGGCGGGCTCGGTGCCGGTGTCCGTCGCGGGTGGGTCGGCGGGCGTGGTGCCGGTGTCGGTGG
This sequence comes from Kitasatospora sp. NPDC059973, assembly GCF_042737525.1. NCBI lineage: Bacteria > Bacillati > Actinomycetota > Actinomycetes > Kitasatosporales > Streptomycetaceae > Kitasatospora > Kitasatospora sp. NPDC059973. The sequence continues at coordinate 12,328 of NZ_JBHWUI010000060.1, forward strand.
CCATGGCCGCCGACCGTAGGGGCCTCGACCAGGTCGAGGGCAAGGCCACCGACGGCCCCGCCGCGCCCGCTCCCGCGCCTGGCCCCCTCCCCTTGCCTCCCCTCCCCTCCCCTCCCCTCCCCTCCCCTTTCCTCCTCGCCTGACTACAGGCGGACCACCGGCTCCTGGAACTCCGTCACCCAGTCCGCCGGCGCGTCCGGGCACTCCAGGTACAGCTCCCGCGCGTAGCCCGTGGAGCGGTAGCCGTTCTCGTCGATGAACCGGGCCAGCGTCTGGAAGGCGCCCAGCGCGTCGTCCATCGACCCCCGGTGCACGATGGTCGCCGCCTCCGGAATCTCCGGCAGGTCGACCACTTCGAAGCCGTGCTCCGCAGCGCCGGAGACCGTCGCCCCGACCGGCACCGCCACCCGGATCAGCACCGCGCCGTCCCCCTCCGGGATGTCCTCGTAGCGGGCCACGGACGGCCCGGCCTCCGCCACCCCGGCCTCCGCCAGCCGTCGGCAGAGCTCCTGGAACAGCGGCCCGATCACCGGTCCGATGTCCTCCGGCTCGTAGCCGGCCGCGACGGCGGTCAGCTCCGCCACCCGGACCGACGGCACCCGCTTCACCACGACGTCCTGTGCAGGCATGGTTCCCTCGCTCTCGATCGTTCGGAGCCTCGCCTCGACCCGGGCCAGCCGCTGGGCGTCCGCCGCCATCGCGGCGGCCAGTTCGGCCTGCCGCAGCCGCAGCATCCCGCGCAGCTCGGCCGCGTCCACCCGCTCGTCCAGGACGGCCCGCACCTGCTGCAGGGTGAAGCCGAGGTCCTTGAGGGCGATGACGCGGTTGAGTCGGGCGAGCTGGGCGGCCTCGTAGGAGCGGTAGCCGCTGACCGGGTCGACCCGGGCCGGGTGCAGCAACCCGATCGCGTCGTAGTGGCGCAGCATCCGGACCGACACCCGGCCGTGCTTGGCGAAGTCTCCGATGTTGAACATGATGCCTCCAGTGCAGAGCCTCACACCGTGTCATGGTCAAGCACCGGCGCCCACGGCCGGGTCGGGCACCCGGCCCGGCCGTCCGCGCTTCCGTCCGTCCGCCCGTCAGTCCGTCAGTCCGTCACGTCGAACCCCCGCCGCTGCCCCAGCTCCCGCAGACTCCGCTGACCGGGGATGCCGTTGGCGTCCGAGCCCGCGTAGCCGAGGCTGCGCTGGAAGGCCGCGTACGCCTGCACCGTCGTGCTGCCCAGCGAGCCGTCCACCCAGCGCTGCTCCAGGAACCCCTCGTCGACCAGCGCCTGTTCGACGATCCGGACCTCGCCGCCGTAGGTCTGGTGGCCCTGCTCGGCGCCCGGGTCGGTCCGGGCCGCCGCGACGACGTGGGCCAGCGAGACGCGGCGCGGCGAGGGGAGCCGGCCGAGCAGCCGGCGCAACGACTGCTCGCCCGGGACGCCGTCCGCGTCACTGCCCGAGTACCCCAGACTGCGCTGGTAGTCCTGGTAGTTGAGGGTGTCGGCGTCCCGCCAGTCCTCGTCCGGACCGGTCGTGTAGTGCGCACCGTGCCCGGCCGCCACCAGCGCCTCGCCCACCTCGCGGACCTGCGGCCCGTGCGCGCCGTAGCCGTACTCCAGGCCGTTGATCGTCACCCGCCGGCGGACCGGCGCGGTGTCGGACCGGGGCGGCGGCGGCAACGGACCGCCGCCCGCGGCGGCGGCGATCCCGGGCAGCACGACGTCGTAGAACTGCCGCACCCGGGCGTCCCCGGGGCACGACGTACCGCCGTCCGACCACTCCGGGAAGAGCCGGTGGAAGCCGAAGCCCGGGTCGTTCGCGCTCCGGCAGGCCCGCACCGGGATCCCGTGCCGCCCGTGCAGCCAGACGCCGAGCGCGACGAGGGCGGCGACCTGCGCGTCCGTCCACGGATCGGTGTTCTGGTCGTTGCTGGCCGACTCGACGCTCACCGCCCCCGTGCCGTCCGCCCTGCGGTTCGCCCCCATGTTGGCGTCCGCCCGGGTCTCCGTCCCGATGAACTGGCCCACACTGCCGTCGTATCCGACCCCGAAGTGCGACTCCAGATTGGTCGAGTCCCGCCAGTACTCGTAGATTCGGCGCGGCGCCCACGGCGCCGCGATGCTGTGGAAGATCACCTGCGTCGGCACGATCGCCGGCTGGTCGTCCGACTCGGGCTGAAGCTCCAGCTTCTCAGCGCCGGGGTACCAGGCCATCAGTCTCTCCTCGCCGGGCCCAGGGCAGTCCGCCCCTTACGCCCGACACACGAACCCCTCACCCCCTCACGAGCACACCCCCACCCCAAACCCCCCGTTCAGGTGAATTCCACCCCCGGAAACGCAGAAGGCGGGTGCCGACTCGACGTCGGCACCCGCCTTGAGCAGGTGGTTCTCCAACCAGCGGAGAGCGTGGGATTCGAACCCACGGTACGGGGTCACCGCACGACAGTTTTCAAGACTGTTCCCTTAGGCCGCTCGGGCAGCTCTCCAGGCGGAGGTCAGCCTAACGGGTCCGGCGGGGTTCGGTGCACCGGTTTCGGGGTGGGGGTCAGTCGCCCACGCGCTCGGCGAGGGTGACCTTGGTGGTGCTGGTCTGGCCGTTGCGGGTGTACTCGACGTCGACGGTCTCGCCGGGCTTGTGCGTCCAGATCTTGCTGACCAGGGCCGGGCCGTTCTCGATCGGGCTGCCGCCGAGCTTGGTGATGACGTCGCCGGGCTTGAGGCCGGCCTTGTCGGCGGCGCCGCCGGGGGTGACGGCCGGGGTGCCCTGGATGTCGCGGGTCTGGATCTGCGCGCCGTCGCCCTTGTAGTCGTCGTTGCGCAGGACGTCCAGCTTGGCGTAGACCGGCTTGCCGGTCTTGATCAGGGTCTCGGCGACCCACTTGGCCTGGTTGATCGGGATGGCGAAGCCCAGGCCGATGCTGCCGGCCCGGCCGTTGGCCGAGGCGTTGGACTGGATCGCCGAGTTGATGCCCATCACCGCGCCGCCGGCGTCCAGCAGCGGGCCGCCGGAGTTGCCGGGGTTGATGGAGGCGTCGGTCTGCAGCGCGTTCATGTACGAGGACTGCGCGCCGGTCTCGTCGCCGGAGGCGACCGGGCGGTCCTTGGCGCTGATGATGCCGGTGGTGACGGTGGACTCCAGGCCGTACGGCGCGCCGATGGCGATCGTGGAGTCACCGACGTTGACCTTGTCGGAGTCGGCCAGCGGAAGCGGCGTCAGCTTGTCCTTGGGCGGGTTGTCGAGCTTCACCACGGCGACGTCGTAGCCCTCGGCGCGGCCGAGTACCGAGGCGCTGTAGGAGGTGCCGTCGGCGAACTTGACGGTCAGTTTGCCGCCGTTGGAGGCGGGCGCGACGACGTGGTTGTTGGTGAGGATGTGGCCCTCGGTGTCGAAGACGAAACCGGTACCGGTGCCGGACTCGCCGTTGCCCTGCGCCTTGATCGTGACGACGCTGGGCAGCGCCTTCTGCGCGATGCCGGCCACCGAGCCGGGGGCGGGCTCGTTCTTCTGGGTGCTGGCCTGGACGGTGGTGCTCCGGTGGTCGTCCGCGGCGCTGATGCCGTTGTCGTTGCGGTCCGCGACGGCGACGCCGAGCGCCCCGCCCGCCACACCGGCGACCAGGGCGACGGCGGCGATCAGCGCGATCAGGCCGCCGCGCTTCTTGCGCGGGCCGCCGGGCCCGGGGGTGCCGGGGTACTCGGCCGGGTAGCCGAGCGGCCCGCCGGGGTAGCCCGGGCCGCCGGGGGCGGCGGGGCCACCGGGGGCGGCGGGGCCACCGGGCGGGACCTCGTGGCCGCCCCAGCCGCCGAGCGGCTGGCCGGCGCCGAACGGGTGGTGCGGCGCCGGCGCGGCCGGCGCTCCGTACGGGTCGTGGGACGCCGCCGCGACCGGGGCGCCCGGTGTGGCGTACGGGTTGGTGACCGGTGCGGCCACCGGCGCGGCCGGCGCGGCCGGGGCCGGCGGCAGGACGGGCGGAGGTGCGTCGATGTACCCGGCCTCGGCGGCCGGAGCCGCCACCGGCTCGGCGGGCACGGCGGGCGCCGGGTCCGGGGCGCCGACCTTGCTGAACGCCAGCGTCGGCGTGAACCCGCCGGACGCGGGCGCGGCCGGAGCGGCGGGCGCCCCGGCGACGGTGTCCGTCACGGTCCGGTCCGCCTCGGGCGCCGCCTGGACGGGACCGGGCGCCACCTGCGCCCGACCGTCAGGAGCGGGACCCACTACCCCCTGGCCGTCGGAGGGCTGCTCCCCCTGTGGCCCGGTGGGCCCAACCTCGCGCTCGGTGCTCACGGACGACCTCCATAGCTGACAGGACCAACAACCATAGTTTTTCGCACACTCGATTCGATTGCCGTAAGGACCCCTCTGAAGAAGTCATAAGAATCCTTAGCCCGGCCCGACAACGGCCCCCACGCAGGCCCCCGCGGCGGCCCCCCGGCACCCCGTGCGAGGCCGCCCCGCGGCGTCCCGCGATGCGGACCGCCGGACGCCTGGCCTTGGCGTTCACTCCCGCGCCGGTTAGCCTGTCGCTCCAAACTGACACGCGGGAGCTTGGACCCACCAGGCTGAGAGTGCGCCGGTCGACCGTACGCCACGAGCTCCGTGGACGGACCGTCGAGGGGGCGCAGACCGCCGGAACCTGTCCGGGTAATGCCGGCGTAGGGAGTATCGGCCATGCCGCCTGCTTCGCCATCCTCTTCTTCGGGCGCGCCCGCGTCCAAGGGTTTCCCCGAATCGTCCGCGACCGATCCCTGCGACGCCACCGGCGGGGCGGCCGGTTCCACCGGAGCGGGCACCGCCGTCCTGGACCGTCCGGACCGGGCGGACCGGGTCGAGGCCCCGTTCGTCCTCGACACCGAGCCGCCGCGCACGCTCCGCTTCCGGGACCACTTCGCGCTCTGGATGAACCTCGGCGTCAGCCTGATCGGCTTCACCACCGCCGCCACCGTGCTCGGCGCACCCGGCAGCGAGCTGTCGCTGGCCGCCGCCGTCACCGCGATCGTGGTCGGCACCGTGGTCGGCACCGCGATGCTCGGCGTCGCCGCGCTGATCGGGGCCCGGACCGGCGCGCCGGCGATGGCCAACCTGCGCGGACTGTTCGGGACGAAGCTCTCCTACGTGCCGACGGTGCTGAACATCGTCCAGTGCGTCGGCTGGGGCGTGTACGAGCTGCTGGTCATCGCGATGGGCGCGCAGACGGTGGCGCACACCGACGGCTACCGCTGGCTCTTCGTCGTCCTGGCGGGCGCGGTGACCACCGCGCTGACCATCTGGCCGCTCGGCGCGATCGCGGTGCTGCGCCGCTTCGTCGCGGCGGCGGTCGCGGTGGCGATGGTCTACTTCACCGTCCAGCTGGGCCGGGGCGGCGTGTCCGACCCGGGCGCGGGCAACTGGCACGGCTTCCTCCGGGCCACCGACGCGATGATCGCGGTGTCGATCTCCTTCGTCCCGCTGGCCGCCGACTACACCCGGCACTCCCGCACCGCCCGCTCCGCGTTCTGGGGCAGCTTCTCCGGCTACACCGTCGCCCAGGTCTGGTGCTACGTGCTCGGCCTGTTCGCGCTGCTGCAGGCCGACGGCGACGCCTCCCGGATCTTCGACTCGTTCCTGGGCGTCTGGGCCGGCTGGTTCTTCCTGCTGGTGCTGGTGCTGCGCGAGACCGACCAGTCCTTCGCCAACGTCTACTCGACCGCGATGTCGGTCCACAACCTGCTGCCGAAGGTGGACCGCCGGGTGCTGACCGGCGCCACCGGCCTGCTGATCACCGTGCTGGCGCTGCAGATCACCGAGTTCACCGACTCCTACTACGCCTTCCTCGGTCTGATCGGCTCGGTGTTCGTGCCGATGTTCGCGGTGCTGGCGGTCGACTACTTCCTCGGCGCCGGCCGGCGCGGCTGGAACCTCGCCGCCGACGCCCCGTCCCGCTGGCTGATGCTGCTGCCCTGGGCGCTCGGCTTCGCCGTCTACCAGCTGATCGCGCCGACCGCGATCGCCGGCTGGTGGACGGACTTCTGGACCTCCGTGCAGGAGGCCCTGCACTTCACGCCCCAGGAGTGGACCTCGGCGTCCCTGTTCGGCTTCCTGGTGCCGGCCCTGGTCACCTGGGCGCTCACCCCGCTCACCCGCCGGACCCCCGCCGCCTGACGCCCGAGAGGCCCGAGGCCCGACCCGGGCCCGCGGCAGCGCGCCGGGAGGGCCGGACGACGAGGCGCGCGGGCGAAGACGGCCCCGCAGGTTGGGGCCGTCTTCGCCCGGGTGTCACTTCCGCCGCCTATCGTGGACGGCGTGACCAGCCCTGACCTCTCCCCGGCGGCGGCGCGCACCGCGCGGCCCGTCCAGGTGATCGCCCACCGCGGTTCCTCGCACGCCCTGCCCGAGCACACGCTCGCGGCCTACCGCCGGGCGCTCGACGAGGGCGCGGACGCGGTCGAGTGCGACGTCCGGGTGACGGCCGACGGGCATCTGGTCTGCGTGCACGACCGCCGGATCGGCCGGGTCTCGGACGGCCGCGGCACGGTCTCCTCGATGACGCTGGCCGAGCTGGAGGCGCACGACTTCGGCGCCTGGAAGACGGGCGAGCCGAGCGCGGACCCGGACCTGCGCGGCGTCCTGCGGCTGGAGAGCCTGCTGGAGCTGGTCACCGACTGCGGGCGGCCGGTGGACCTGGCGATCGAGACCAAGCACCCGGTCCGTTTCCGGGGCCGGGTGGAGTCCGAGCTGCTGCGGATGCTCGACCGGTTCAAGATCGGCGGGGCGCCGGAGGGCGACCGCCCGCAGGCCCGGATCATGAGCTTCTCCTCGCTGGCGCTGACCAGGGTGGCCGCCGCCGCGCCGGAGTACCCGCGGGTCTTCCTGTTCGAGCGGACGCTGCCCCTGCAGGGCCGGCTGCGCCCGGGCGCCTCGCTGCCCGGCGGGGCCGGGATCGCCGGCCCGGGCATCGACCTGGTGCGGGCCCGGCCCCGGTTGGTGACCCGGCTGCGGGAGCTCGGCCACCAGGTGCACGTCTGGACCGTGGACGAGCCGGCCGACGTCGAGCTCTGCCTGGAGCTCGGGGTCTCGGGGATCATCACCAACCGCCCGGCGGAGGTCCTGGCCCAGCTCGGTCGCTGAACCGGTCCGCCGCGGAACGCCGTCCCTCGCGCCCCACGGGTTTCTCCGGGTATTTCCGGCCCCCTGAGACCCGGTGGCCGCGCGCCCCGCTCCGGAATCACCCGGCACTTCCGCCCCGGCGGACCGCGATCGCTTGGGTAGGGCTCAAACCTTCATCCGCCGTTTTCTGACGGAAATCATGCGTTCTCACGACAGAGGGTGAGCGGGGAATCACCTGCAGCGCACCGTGTGTCGCCCGGCTTGAAATGTCCGCGCGGGATCGCCGTACGGTCGTTTCCGACCCATTACCAAGGGGCATCCATCCCTCGGCATACGCTGAAGGAGGTCCGGGGGTGGCGTTGATGGTGGCGCGTGAAGTGCCGACTTCATCGACCATGGCAGTGCCGCACGGCCCATCGAGTGTCGGGGTCGCACGGCGCCGACTGCGTCGAGATCTACGTGACCGGGAGATACCGGAACCGGTCATCGATGATGCTGTTCTGATCCTTTCCGAACTGCTGAGCAATGCATGTCGTTACGCACGGCCGCTCGGCCCGCTGCCCGTGCTCGGACGCAGCGCCCGGGCCGAGATCGTCGACCAGATCCTCGTCGGCGTCCCCTCCGGTCCGGCCGAGCCGGCCAGGCCGGCCGGTGCTCCCGCGACGGGCGGCCCGGCCGTCCACGCCAGGAGCCGGGACGCGGGACAGGCCCGGCCGCAGGCCCACCCGGACGAGGGCGAGGACAACGGCGGGGTGCTGGTCCGCTGGCAGCTGCACGCGGATGGGGTCCTCACCCTGGAGGTGACGGACGGCGGCGCGCAGACCCGGCCGTCCCCCGCCAGTCCGTCGCTGACCTCGCGCGGCGGCCGCGGGCTGAGCATCGTCGACCAGCTGTCCAGCGACTGGGGCGTGCGCGACGCGCCCGGCGAGGTCACGGTCTGGGCCGCCCTGCCCGCCCGGGCCCGGCACGCCCGGCGCACCGGCGGTGACGCCCGCAGCGCCTGAGCGTCGCCCCCGGCCGTCGGAGCGGGGCCCGGTGGGGCCTCCGCGGGGCGCCGCCCACGGCGGTCCGGGCGTCGCCCCCACGGGGTGCTCCCCGCCCCGGCGCGTGCCCACGGGCCGGGGGAACGTCAGTAGGCTGCCCGGAGCACACCGAAACCGCCACCGGGAGAGCCGCACCATGGGCAAGAAGGCCGCCAAGAAGGCGCCGCAGCGCAGCCAGTCCACCACCGCCGTCACGGGCGAGATCCCCGTGGTCGGGGCCCGCGAGAACTGCCCCTGCGGTTCGGGCCGCCGGTACAAGGCCTGCCACGGCCGGGAGGCCTCGCACGCCGTGCAGGAGCTGGTGCACCGCCCGTTCGAGGGGCTGTCCGGCGAGGCCGACTGGGTGGCGCTGCGCGAGCTGGTCCCGGCCGCGACCGTGCCGCTGACGCTGGCCCCCGGGGTGGCCGAGGCCGCCAACGGCGACGTCCCGTCCGTGACCCTGGCCACCGTGCTGCCGCTGGCCTGGCCGGCGCTGCGCCGCCAGGACGGTTCGATCCTGCTCGGCCTGCAGACCCAGTCCGCCTCCGGCGACCTGAGCCGTGACCTGGCGGACGCCTTGGAGCTGGCGCTGGCCGCCGAGCCCGGCTCGCCCGTGCCGGCCCGCCGGACCGTGCCGGGCGGCCGCCGCCTGCAGGACCTGCTGGACACCACGGCCGAGTTCACGCCCGCCGTGCACACCGGCTTCGAGTTCTGGCTGGAGGACGCCGAGACCGCCACCGGTGAGGTGGCCGCCTCCCTGGAGCGCGCCAACGCCTCGGCGATCCCGACCGAGAAGCTCACCGGCGTGGACTCCGCGTACTGGTGCGGCACCCCGGACAAGAACCACCTGCGCTGGGTGATGACCGTGCCGGAGGAGGAGCTGCTGGACGCGCTGGCCCGGCTCACCGCCGCCGACCTGTCCTCGCTCGGCCCGGACACCCGGCTGGTCGGCTCCTTCCGTGCGCACGGCCTGACCGTCCCGGTCTGGGACCTGCCGCTCGCCATGACCGCCACCGACTGCGAGAAGCCGGCCGCGGAGTTCGCCGAGCGGCTCGCCGCGACGCTGGCCGACCCGGCGCCGCTGACCGGCGAGGAGCGGCGGGCCCGCGCCAACCTGGTGAACCGTCAGGTCACTTTGAACTAAAGGGGACTCGGATCCGGGTGATACGCGTCACATTGGCCGCCGGTACCGCAATTTCCGGGCGGGCAGGGGCTCTTGGAAATTGGCGCGGGCGCGGATCCTTGTTACTGTCTAAAGAGTCCGGTCGCTGGTGCATCCCCCGTCGCCAGCGGCCGGATCTTTTGTTTTCCGGCCCCGGCCCGCTCCGACGGGTGGACCGTGCCCGATCAGTACCCCGGCCGATCGGCCCGCCGGCCCGGCCGCGACGAACGCACCGGCCCCCGCCGCACCGGCCACGGGGGCCGAACGACAGGGGCCGGACGAGGCGCGGAAGCCCCGTCAGTACGCCGAGCGCCCGCTGTCCAGCTGGACCGTCGCCTCGACCAACTCCCCCAGCAGCGGCCCGACCTCGGGCAGCCACACACCGCCGTCGGCCGCCGGACGCGGCGGCAGCACCCAGCGCACCCCGCCGCCCGAGCCGCCGCCCGGCGGCAGCGCCAGGAAGCCGCCCGAGCCGTGGTAGCGCAACGAGCCCGGGACCCAGGGAAGTTGGGCGAGCATCTCGCCGAGCGCCTCCAGTGAGTAGGGGGCGACGAGCATCGCGTAGCGGCCGGGCATCGACAGGACCGGGCCGAGCGGGAGCCGCAGCGCGGCGAGGTAGGCGAGCGCCCGGGCACCGGCCGCCGCGGGCAGGCTGACCGCCGAGACCGTCCCACCGGTCGCCGCGAGCACCGGCGCGTCCGGGCTCTGCCGCTCCCACCACCACCGCACCATCCGGGCGTCGGTGGTGGCCGCCAGCAGTGACGGGTCGTGCGGGTGGGCGCCGGGGACGGAGCAGTCCGCGTCCCCGCACGAACAGTGGCCGCCGACCAGCAGCGTGCCGGGCACCACCGGCCAGCGGTGGTCGACGGCGGCGGCCAGGGCCGCGGCCAACCGGACGGAACGGACTGTCGACCGGCTCCTTGAGTTCTCGCGCATGGCGCTCGTTCCTTTCCGTGACCGCTCGGGTCGCTCCGGCCCCGCCGGCCAGGGGCCGGGGAGACGCCGCACGGGCCCGTTCCGGGCCGGTGGGCTTGGCGGACGGCGTGGCGGGGATGGAGCACGGTGTGGAGCACGACATGAAAGAGCCGCGATGCGAACAGCCCTTGGAACGAGAATCCCGTATGCGACCGGATGGACGCCGCCCGGGCGCGGTTGGTTCCACCGTACGAGTGAGTGACTTCCGGCCGACCCGGCCGACGGGCGGCGAAAGCATACGATCCGGACGGCCGCGAGAGCCGTCCTGACGGTTCTGCCCGTTCTCCGGCGCTCCATGCCCGCGGGCCCGGCAGGGGCGCGCACGAACGGAGCGGGCCCCGGCCGGGCCCGGCGGGGCGGAGAACCGGCCACCCGCGTCGTCATGGATCTGGACATGCCCCGAATGGCCTGTGTAGAAGTGGTGGCATTGCTGTCGATCAATGACGAGTAGTAGCGAATCGAGGCGAATCACGCCCTTTGGCCGTGCTCGCTCCCATCGGCCGTACCTGGGGGATCCGCATGACACGTACCACCGCGTCAGGAGTGGCGGCATGACTGAGTCCCACCCGTCGTCGACAGCCTCCGAGCCGGGCGATCCCCGTCGCCCCCGCGGGCTCTCGGTGCTCGACCATCCGGGCTTCCCCACGCCCCCCGCCGGACCGGCCGGGCAGCCGGGCTGCGCGGCCGACGAGCCGCCGGCCCGTACCGAACCGGCCGGCGGCACCGAACCGCCCGGCGCCCCGGAGGCCCGCCCGGCACCCCCGGCCGGGCTGCAGGACCGTTTGGCCGGACGGCTGTCCGATTTCACCAGCCTCCATGAGCACTCCGAGCGGCTGGCCCGCGCCCGCGGCCTGACGGCCACCCTGGAGGCCGTGCTGGCCTCCGGCGCCGCGCTGCTCGGCGCCGACCGCGCCCTGCTGGTCACCGCGCTGCCCGGCGGCGGCCCCAGCCAGCCGGTCGGGTACGGGCTCGACCGCGCCAGCCTCGGCGCGCTGGAGACGGTGCCCACCGAGCAGAGCCCGCTCGCCCGGCTGCTGCGCGAGCACGACCGGCCCGACCGGCTGCAGTCGCGCGACCTCGCCACCGACCCCGCGATCGGCGCCCGGCTGCGCGAGCTCGCCGGCCACCTCCGCCTCGGCGGCTGCCACGGGCTGCCGCTCGCCACCGCGGAGGACGGCCCGCTGGCCGCCGTCCTCTGGTTCTACGACGAGCCCGCCGAGCCCACCGAGCGCCAGTGCGAGCTCGTCCGCCGGTACTGCGACGTCGCCGCCCCGCTGCTGGCCAAGGAACTCGAAGCGGACCGGGTCCGGCGCACCACCGAGGCGCTCTGCCGCGGCCTGCTCCCGGACCGCCTCCCGCAGCCCGCCGGCCTGCGGCTGGCCGCCCGGCTCGTCCCGGCCGGGCTGGACCGCTCGGCCGGCAGCGACTGGTACGACGCCATCCCGCTGCCGGACGGCACCGTCGGCCTGACCGTCGGCAGCGTCTCCGGCGATGGTCCGGGCGCCGGGCCCTGCTCCGCCCCCGGCGCGGCCGCCGCGATGGGCCGGGTCCGGGCCGCGCTGCGGGCGTACGCCGTCCTGGAGGGCGAGGACCCGGTCTCCGTCCTGGGGGACCTGGAGCTGCTGCTCAAGACCACCGAGCCGGCCCGCAGCGCCACCGCCCTCTACGCCTGGATCGAGCCGGACGAGCGCCGGATCACCCTGGCCGGGGCCGGGCACTGCCCGCCGGTGCTGGTCACCCGGCAGGGCGCCGAGTTCGTGGAGACCTCGCTCTCCGCACCGCTCGGCATGCTCTCCTGCTGGGAGGCGCCGGGCGTCGAGCTGACCGCCGGGCGCGGCGACACCCTGGTGCTCTACACCGAGGGCCTGGCCCGCCGCTGCGGCCCGACCCTGCACGCCGGACAGGCCAACCTGCGCCGGGCCGCCGCCGACGCCCCGCGCGACGTGCGGATCGACCCGGACCGGCTCTGCGCCCACCTGCTGGCCGTCTGCGCGACCCGGGAGGCCGGGCCCGCCACCGACGACCTGATGGTGCTGGCCGCGCGCTTCGAGTAGCCGGCCGCGCCCGTGGCCGCGGCCCCGCGGCGGGGCTTCCCGGGCCGAGGCCGCCGGAGGCCGGGCGGCCGGGCGTCCGTACCATGGACGCACGGCCGCCCACGTGTGTCGCGATCCGACGCCCCCCGGCCCTTCGCCCGGGGGACCCCCATGGGCGGCACCCGCGCAAGGAGGCGACGTACGTGACCGAGGACCGCACCCCGGCAGTGGCCGAGAACCCCGAGGCCGCCGGCGGCGAGGAGCCGCAGGAGTTCAAGGGCCGCAAGAACGGCCTGTACTCGGAGGTCTCCGACGAGCTCGCCGCCTCGATGAAGTCCGGCTGGGCCGACACCGAGCTGCACGGCCTCACCCCGGTCGCCCAGGCCCCGTACGCCGCCGAGCGCCGCGCCCGGCTCTCCGCCGCCTTCCCCGGCGAGCGCCTGGTCGTGCCGGCCGGCACCCTGCGGGTCCGGGCCAACGACACCGACTACAACTTCCGCGCCGCCAGCGAGTACGTGCACCTCACCGGTGACCAGACCGAGGACGCGGTGCTGGTCGCCGAGCCCACCGGCGCGGCCGGCCACGACTTCGGCCTCTACCTGCTGCCGCGCTCCGACCGCGAGAACGGCGAGTTCTGGCTGGACGGCTACGGCGAGCTGTGGGTCGGCCGCCGCCACAGCCTCACCGAGCAGGAGCAGCTGCTCGGCCTGCCGGTCCGCGACGTCCGCAAGGCCGCCGAGGAGCTGGCCGGGCGCGCCAAGGCCGACGCCGTGCCGACCCGGATCGTGCGCGGCTACGACGCCGGTCTGGAGTCCGCGCTCGCCGAGGTGCTGGACGCCGACAAGGACGCCGGGCTCAAGGAGTTCCTGAGCGGCCTGCGACTGGTCAAGGACGAGTGGGAGATCGGCGAGCTGCGGGCCGCCTGCACCGCCACCGTCAACGGCTTCACCGACGTGGTGCGCGAGCTCGGCCAGGCCGTCGCCACCTCCGAGCGCTGGATCGAGGGCACCTTCTGGCGCCGCGCCCGGGTCGAGGGCAACGACGTCGGCTACGGCTCCATCTGCGCCGCCGGCCCGCACGCGACCACCCTGCACTGGGTGCGCAACGACGGCGAGGTCCGCCCGGGCGAGCTGCTGCTGCTGGACGCCGGCGTGGAGACGCACAGCCTCTACACCGCCGACGTGACCCGCACGCTGCCGATCAACGGCCGGTTCAACGAGCTCCAGCGCAAGATCTACCAGGCGGTGTACGACGCCCAGGAGGCCGGCATCGCGGCGGTGAAGCCCGGCGCCCGGTTCCGTGACTTCCACGACGCCTCGCAGCGCGTGCTGGCCGAGCGCCTGCTCGCCTGGGGCCTGCTGGACGCCTCGGTGTACGACCTGGAGAAGGTGCTGGAGCTGGGCCTGCAGCGCCGCTGGACGCTGCACGGCACCGGCCACATGCTCGGCCTGGACGTCCACGACTGCGCGCACTCCCGCACCGAGGAGCACGTCGACGCGCTGCTGGTGCCCGGCATGGTGCTCACCGTCGAGCCCGGCCTGTACTTCCAGCAGGACGACCTGACCGTGCCCGAGGAGTACCGGGGCATCGGCGTCCGGATCGAGGACGACATCCTGGTCACCGCCGACGGCAACGAGAACCTCTCGGCGGGCCTGCCCCGCCGCGCCGAGGACGTCGAGGCGTGGATGGCCTCGCTGGCCTGAGCCCGACCGGCACGCCACGGGCCCAGTTCCCCGGTGGGGGGCCGGGCCCGTGGCGCGTGCGCTACTTGGCGACCACCCGGACCGGGACGGTGCGGGTCCCGATGACGGTGGGCGGCCCCTGCTCGGGGGTCAGAAGCGCGCTGACGGTGACCGGCATGACTCCGGCGCCGTCCTGGGCCGTCAGCTTCATCCGGTACCTGATGGTGAAGGCGTTCCCCGGCGCCAGCGGGCCGGCGTCGTCGAAGACCGGCTTGCCCGCCGCCGGCGGGGCGATGGTCAGGGCCTTCCACGATCCCGCGCCGTTCGCGCGCTCCAGCGTTCCGGTCACGGCGCCCTTGCTCCCGGCGTAGGACTCCGCGACCAGCTGGGGCACCACCTGGGCGTAGCCGGTCCGGCCGGTGTTCTTGAAGGTCACGACGAACTCCACCGGAGTGCCGTCGTTCGGGAGCTGCTGACCCGTGGTGAGACCCTCCACGGTGACGCTGATGTCGTTCTGGCCCGCCACCGAGGGTGCCTGACGGCCGCTGAGGTCGATGGTGTCGAGGATCGACACCAGACCCGGCTGGTAGTCCGGCTTGAGACCGTTCGCCGTGATGAACACCTGATCGTCCTTCAGGCCCCACATCTGGGCCGTGAAGTCCTCCCCGGGCTTGCAGGTCACCTGCCACTGCGTCTTCGAGATCGCCCGCCCGGCCACGATGTCACGGCTCTTGGCCGGCTCGCCGATCTTCGTGTAGGGCGCGGTGGGGACGTAGGGGTGTCCCCAGACCGGGCAGCTGGGCTGGTGGCTGAAGCCGGACGAGGAGTCCAGGTCGAACGCCGTCGGCCAGATCGCGTGCTCGGCCTCGTCGGCGGTGTTGTACGCGGTGATCAGCACGCCGTAGGGCGCACAGGCCTCCTGGGTCCAACCCGGCTGGGCACCCGTGGGCGCGCCCGGGCTCAGAACGCACAGACTGGTCCCCGCCGGGTCCGGCGGCGCGACCCGCCAACCCGCCGGCACCTTGAACTTCACGCCCCGGAACGTGTACGGGGTCGCGGGCGCCGTGGGTGGGGCGGCGCTGCTCTGGGTGCTGCGCGGGGTGGCGGCGCCGCCCGGGGCGGCCGGCTCGCCGGTGCCCGTGGGGTCGGCCGCCGGGGCAGAGGTCTCGGTGCCGGCCGTCGTCGGAGTGTCGGCGGGGGTCGGCTCCACGGTCGGGACCGCGCTGGGGCTCGGGCTGGCGGAGGCCGTGACGGTGGCCGCCGGGCCGGGATCGCCCCGGTCGGCCACCGTGTCGCCGCGGAAGCCGAGCACGCCGAACGCCATCGCGGCGGCCAGGCCGAACAGCAGCACGGCGGCCAGGTAGACCGGCTTGAGCCGGCGCAGCCGCCGACTGGGCGGTGCGGCCGGGCGCAGGTCGTGTGCGGTGATCTGCATCGCTCGGGCGTTCATCGCCTCGCGGAGCAGCCGTTCCATCGGGGTGTCGTCCGGCCCGTCACCGTCACCGCCGGTCCGGCGGGGAAGCTTGTCGGTCATCGAACCTTCTCCAGATGCTTTTCCAAGGCGTCCAAGGCCCGGCTGGCGGTGGACTTCACAGCGCCCCGGGAGAGCCCCAGGGTTTCCGCTATCTGTGCTTCGGACATGTCCGACCAGTAGCGCAGGACGAGTACCTCGCGCTGGCGGGAGGTCAGCTCCTGCAGGGCGACCAGGACGCGCCGGTGCTCGTCGTTGAGTACCGCGTGGTCCTCGGCCGACGGTGCGTCGGCCTCGTGCGGGGGGACGTACTCGCGGGCGGTCTTGCGGCGGCGCAGCATCGAGCGGGCGCCGTTGACCACGCTGGTGCGCAGGTACCCGAGGGCGTTGTCGAGGTCGTCCAGCTGCTCGCCGTGGCGCTGGTAGAGCTGGGTGAAGGCCTCCTGCACGACGTCCTCGGCGAGGTCCTGGTGGTCGACCAGCAGGACGGCCATCCGTACCAGGCCCAGCCGGTGCGCGTGGTAGAGGCCGGTCAGGGTGGGGCGTTCCTCCGCCTCCTGCTTGCGCCCGCCGCGCAGCAGCCGCAGCCCCGACCGGCGCTGCACCGCCTCCTGCTCGGAGCTCGACGGGGCGCCGTCCGACGAGGCGTCCCGGGGAGCCGCCGCCCCGCCCGCCTCCCGCGCGCCGAAGAGCAGTCCGACCAGCCCGGCGCGGAGGAAGCCGCCGCTCCTCCCGCCTCCCACGATCGGCCCGATGGCCATGGACATCCGCGTTCTGCTTTCCCCCAGGGACGGTTCCCGGCGTGGACCGGACCGTCATGACACATGATCAAGATCGTGATCGGCGGGAATCCTGCCATCGCATCGACCGCTGGCGGAACCCGCCCCCCACTGGTGATGGACGTGCGAGGAGGGCGGAGGTTGCAGGTGGCTTCGCAGAAGATTTCGACCTGGCCGGAACGGCTACACTCACCCGCATCCCGCCACCGCCGCCCAGTCCGAGGGGACCTCATGGCCGACCAGCAGACCACCGGCCCGGTGGCCGTCGCGATCGGACGGCGCCCGGAGCCGGTGCACGATGTCGCGGTGTACGCCTTCGACGGCATGACGCCGTTCGAACTCGGCGTGGTGGTCGAGGTGTTCGGGCTGGCGCGGCCCGAGCTGAGCGGCCTGCTGGCCGCCCCCTGGTACGGGCTCAAGGTCTGCGCCGACCGGCCGGACACCGCGCTGCGGTCGGTCGGCGGCTTCTCGCTGACGGCGCACCACGGCCTGGACGACCTCGCCGCCGCCGACACCGTGGTGGTCCCCGGAGTCCCGAACGCCTTCAGCGGCGAGGTCTCCCCCGGGCTGGTCGCCGCGCTGCGCACGGCGCACGAGCGCGGTGCGCGGATCGTCTCGATCTGCTCCGGCGCCTTCGCGCTGGCCGCCGCCGGCCTGCTGGACGGCCGCGAGGCCACCACCCACTGGCGGTACGCCGAACTGCTCCAGCGCCGCCACCCGTCGGTCCGGGTCAATCCGGACGTGCTGTACGTGGACAGCGGCTCCGTCCTGACCAGCGCGGGCAGCGCCGCCGGGATCGACCTCTGCCTCCACCTGGTCCGCCGGGACCACGGTGCCAAGGTGGCCAACAGCGTGGCCCGCCGCTTCGTGGTGCCGCCGCACCGGGACGGCGGGCAGGCCCAGTTCATCGAGGCGGCGGTCCGGCCGGTCGACGAGGAGGACGACGGGATCGCCCGTTCCATGCAGTGGGCGCTGGACCACCTGTCCGCCCCGCTGACGATCTCCCTGCTGGCCCGGGCCGCCCGGATGTCCGACCGCTCGTACCTGCGGCACTTCACCGCCCGCAACGGGACCAGCCCGATGCGCTGGGTGATCAGCCAGCGCGTCGCGGCCAGCCTGCCGCTGCTCGAATCGCCGGACGGGTCGGTGGAGGAGATCGCCACCGCCGTCGGCTTCGAGAGTGCCGCGACCTTCCGGCACCACTTCGGCCGGGTGATGCGCACCTCCCCGACCGCCTACCGGCGCGGCTTCGGACGCGGCGTGGCCTGAAGCCGGGCGTGGCCCGAAGCCCAGCGTGGCCCGGGCCTGGGCGTGGCCCGGGCCCGGCGGCCCTACGCCTGCTCTCCGGTGCGGAAGGCCGCGTTGGCGAGCATCGCGTCGTGCAGCCACTGGGCGAGGCCCGGGGCGAGCTCCTCGTAGGTGGCGGTGAACCGCGGGTTCGCGACGTACATCCCGGCGATACCGCGGTGGATCTCGAAGGTGCAGTCGTAGAAGTTGTCGCAGATGTGCTGCCGGTGCACCTCGGCGAGGTCCATGGCCGGACCGCCGTCGGCCGGTTCGCCGGCGGTGAAGGCCGCCACCAGACGGGCGTTGAGCGCGTCCGTCTCGGCCTTGATCCGCTGCCAGTCGCCCTTGTCGTAACCACCGGTGCGGCGCTGGGACTGCGCCCAGGCGTCGGTGTCGCCCCAGCGCTGCTCGGCCTCGGCCTCCCACTCCTCCCGGTAGGACTCGCCGAAGACCTCGAACTTCTCCTCCGGGGTCAGCTGGATTCCCATCTTCTGTGCCTCCATGGCGTGTTCGACGGCCGCGGCCAGGTCCTGGAGGTGGCTGATGCGGTCGGTCAGCAGTCGGTGCTGGCGCCGCAGGTGCTCGCTCGGGCTGACCGAGTGGTCGTCCAGGATGGCCGCGATCTCTTCCAGGGGGAACCCGAGTTCGCGGTAGAACAGGATCTGCTGCAGCCGGTCGAGGTCGGTGTCCTGGTACCGGCGGTAGCCGGCCGGGGTACGCCCCTGCGGGGCGAGCAGTCCGATCTCGTCGTAGTGGTGCAGGGTGCGGACGGTGACCTTGGCGATCTTCGCCACGGCACCGACCGAGTAGCCGCCGCTCATCCGGGCGCTCCCTTCTCGTTGGCCACGACTCTCCCGCCTCCCGTTGCGTGAGGGTCAAGCCCAGTCTTCCGGCGCGGCGGCGCGGGGGCGGCCCGCGCCGCGACGCCCGCCCCGCCCGGTCCGACCCGTCCTGCCACGCCCGTCCGGTTACGTCGCGCCACGCCCGCCCCGCCCGGCCCGGTCCGCCCCGGGGGCCGTCGGACCCGTGCGAGTCTCCGAGCGGACGGCCCCGGACGGGCCCCGGCTTGGACGAAGCCGCCTATTGCCGGGCCGGACGGCAGCCGCCAGCATGGCGCCATGACCACCACCGCTGCGCCCCTGGTACGACGGCTGGCCGCGGAGGCGGTCGGTACGGCCGCGCTCGCCGCCGTCGTGGTCGGCTCGGGCATCCAGGCCGCCGCGCTGAGCCAGGACGGCGGGGTCCGGTTCCTGGCCAACGTCGGTGCCTCCGCGCTGGCCCTGGCCGTCCTGATCGAGCTGTTCGGCCCGCTCTCCGGCGGGCACTTCAACCCGCTGGTGACGGCCGGCGCGTGGTGGGCCGGCCGGCGCGACGGCAGCGGGCCGACGCTGCCCGAACTCGGCGGGTACGCCGCCGCGCAGCTGGCCGGCGCGGTCGCCGGGACGGGCCTGGCCAACGCGATGTTCGGGCGGCCGTTCGTCGAGCCCTCCGGACACGGCCGGGACGGCGGAGCGCTCTGGCTCGGCGAGGCGGTGGCCACCGGGACGCTGCTGCTGGTGGTCGCCGGGCTGACCGGCAGCGGACGCGGCCGCCTGGTGCCCGCGGCGGTCGGTCTCTGGGTCGCGGCGGCCTGCTGGGCCACCTCCTCCGGCGGGTTCGCCAATCCGGCGGTGACCCTGGGGCGGGCGCTGACCGACAGCTACACCGGGATCGCGCCCGGCTCCGTCCCCGGCTTCGTGCTCGCCCAACTGGCCGGGGCGGTGGCCGCGCTGGCGCTGGGCGCGGTGCTGTTCACCCGCTCCGGACCGGTCCGGAGCGAGTCCGTGCCGGACGACGCGCGGGAGCTCGTCGCGGGCCGGTCCGCCGCGACCGGCTGAACCGCCGGCCGGCACCCGAGCACCCACCGCCGTTCAGCCCACGGCCCCACCGCCGTTCAGCCCACGGCCCCCGCGGGCACGCGCTCGCGGCGCCGGGCGGCCCTGCCCCCGGTGTCTCCCCCGGGGCGCGGCCGGCGGCCCCGCCGGGTGGGCCAGAGCAGCACGTACGCGGCCGACAGCACCACGAAGGCCAGCCGGACGAAGCCGCGCGCCGAGTCGGAGGGGATCAGCAGCGTGCCGCCGTACAGCGCGGCCAGCGCGATCCAGCTCCACCACGGCACCAGCCGCTGCTGGCCGACCGCGTCCCAGAGCAGGGTGCCGAGCAGGATCGAGGCCGTGTAGTAGGTGTAGACGCTGGGGTCGAACAGGATCCGGGCGTCCGCGCCCAGCAGGACGACGGCCGGCCACCGGCCGCGCCACACCGCGATGCTGCCCAGCGCGAGGCCCAGGCCGAACTGCAGCGGCCGGTCCCACCACGGCGTGGTCGGGTCGGTCACCCCGAACCACCGCAGCGCCGAGGCCGGCTGGTTGGGGATGGTGAACTTGGCGGCCGCCACCGTGTCCAGGTCGCCCAGGTAGAACGGCAGCCAGGCGACGGCCACCAGCCCGGCGAACCACAGCGCCGTGCGCAGCCAGGCCGGCCGGGGCAGCGCCAGGATCAGCGGGGCGAAGGCCAGCGCCCAGGGCTTGGAGTCCACCGCCAGCGCCAGGTAGACGGCGACCTGGACGGCCCGGCCCCGGCTGAGCGCGTGCGCGGCGAGGGTGGTGAAGAAGAGTGCCAGCACGTCGTCCAGGTGCGCGAAGCGGACCGAGACCTCCACCCACATCGGGATGAACGCCAGCCCGGCGACCAGCAGCCGCTGCTGCAGCCGGCGGTGGTTGGTGCCGGTGCCCAGGTAGTACCAGGCGGCGGTGCGGCCGACCAGGACGAGCATCACCAGGCCGAGCCCGGACATCGCGGCCTCGGCCACCAGCTGGCCGGTGTGCGCGGGGAACGGGCTGAAGAGCCGGGCGACGGCCAGGCTGACCGGACCGATCTGCAGTTCGGGGTGGTGGGCGTAGAGCGCGAGCCCGCCGTCGGTCTGGCCGCTGAAGAGCAGCTCCTCGCCCTGACGCAGGTAGTGCCAGGAGAAGCCGCCGCTGGGCTCGACCAGCAGGAACCAGAGGACCGTCCAGGCGACCAGCAGGACGTGGTGTCTGCGCACCGGCAGACCGGCGATCCGGCCGGTGGCGGCCTCGTAGTCGGTGGTGGACCGTGCCGACCGTGCTCCCCGCACCCCTGTACCTCTCCCGCGCCGAGCCCCCCTTCGGCCGGTCATCCTATGTGACCCGACGGAAACGACCGCGCCCCTGGGGTGTCCCTGGCAGGACACCCGAGGGGCGCGGTCGTCGGCCGGGCCGGGCGGACCCGGCGGTGCCGGGGCCCGGCGGGCCGGATGCCCGGGCTCGGCCCGGGCCGGGGTCAGCCCTGCTGGGCGGCCTTGCGGCGGCGGAGCAGCACGAGGGTGCCGGCGCCGACCGCGAGGACGGCGCCACCGGCGATGGCGATGCCGGTGGTGTCGTCACCGCCACCGGTCTGGGCCAGTGCCTTGTCGGCGTTGTCGGCCGCGTTCTTGGCCTTGGCGACGGCGGCCGGGGTGAGCTTCGGCGGCGTCACGGTCGGCACGGTCACCGGGAAGTCGATCGGCTCCTGGGCGCCGGTGCCGCCGGTGGACGGGGCGGAGGTGGTCGCACCGGTCGGCTGCGCGCTCGCCGAGGACGACGGGCTGGTCGACGCCGACGGGCTGGTCGACGCCGAGGTGGTGGCGGTGGGCGTCGCGGTGGCGGTGGCCGTGGGCGTCGCCGTGGCGGTCGCGGTGGGCGTGGCCGTGGCGGTCGCCGTGGGCGTCGCCGTAGCGGTCGCGGTGGGCGTCGCGGTGGCGGTGGCCGAGGGCGAGTGGCTGGGCGAGTGGCTCGGCGACTGGCTCGGCGAGTGGCTGGGCGACGGGCTGCCGGTCGGCTTGCCGGTGGTCTGGCTGGCGGTCGGGCTCGGCTTGCCGCCCCCGGCCTTGATGGTGAAGCCGGCGCCGGTGATGCCGTCGCAGCTGAAGTGACCGTTGCCGACGGGCTCGTGGGACTGGTCGTCGAGCTGCTCGGAGAAGACGACCGGCACCACGCCGGCCTTGCCGAGCGGGGCGTCCTTGGTGAACGAGGCGCGGACCTTGATGGAGACGTCCTTGCCGCGGTTCACCGCGAGCATCGCGTCGTCGGAGTCGGCCCCGCCGAGCAGGATGAGCACCGCGTCGTCGTCGGAGTCCCCGCCGCCGGGGGCGACCGAGCCGGGCAGCCAGGCGCCACCGGGCAGCTGGTACTCGACCTTGAGGTCGCCGGCCTCCAGGCTGCCCGCGCGGTTCTTGAACTTGAGCAGCGGGTAGAACACGAAGTCGTGCCGGGTCGAGTTGTCGATCCGGAAGGTGAACTCCCGGGCGTCGCCGCCCGCGATGAAGGTGTCCGGCACCCCGCGCACGGAGAGGTCCAGGCTCTGGCGCGAGGACTTGTCGGCCTGCGGTGCCGCGGTGGCGGACGGGGAGCCGGTGGTGCCGACGGCGACGGCGCCCTGGGCACCGGCCAGCACCATCGAAGAGGCGAGGGCGGCGGCACCGGCGAGGGCGAAGCTGCGACGTATGGACATGGGCAAGGAAGACCTCACGGATGAGTCCGGGCGTGGCCCGGGAGCGCGGAAGGACTGGGTTGTCCGAACTGTGGTCCCCCCACGAAGCTGAAAGTCCGACGGAGACTACCGAAAGATCCAGCCAGATCGTAAGGCGGGTGCCACCCTTCGTGCACCACCCTGACCGGATAGTGTCCGATTGGCCCAACTCCGTCACTCGGTAAGGCTTTTGTGCCCTACCGTCAGATGACCGCAGGGTGACCGGTACACGTCCGGAACACCGCGTCCGACGGCGCCGCACTGGCGGGAAACCGCCGTCGGGCGGCCATGCTCCCACGGATCGCCGCCGGGGCCGGCCGACCGGGCCTCCCCGCCCTCGTCGGAGAGGTCCGGCCGGTGGGTGGGCGTCAGCCCGCGAAGAAGGACTTGGCGGCGACCAGCGCCCGCTCGTCGTTCAGCACGTCGCCCGGCCGGGTGCCGTTGCCGAGCAGCGCGCCGCCCCAGCGCATGCCCATGTAGTCGGCGCAGAGCCGCAGGGTGGCGATCAGCGGGTCCGCCTTGTCCGGCTCGGTGGCCAGGGCGGTGACGGCCCAGATGGTGCCGCCGGAGAGCCGGGCGCGGAAGTCCGCCCCGGGCGCCCGCAGCCAGGCGGACCAGTGGTCGAGGTAGAGCTTGGCGCTGGTCGGCAGCGAGTACCAGTACACCGGGGCGACGAAGACCAGGTCGGTCGCGGCCAGGGTGGCGTCCAGCAGGGTGCGTTCGTGGCCGGCCGGCTCGGGGAAGCCGCCGTCCTCGCTGTGCCGGCGGTCCTCGAAGGGGGGCAGCGGGTGCTCGCTCAGCCGCAGCCACCGCTGCTCGGCACCGGGCGGCAGACTCGCCCCCGCGGCCAGCCGGGCCAGCTGTTCGGAGTTGCCGTCCGGGCGCGAACTGGCGTTCAGGAAGAGGAACGAACGCGGCGCAGCGGCGCCGGCGGTGTGCTCGGACATCAGGACCCCCGTGCGGATGGCGACAGAAGACCCGAGCGTACGACAGCCTCCGACGGGCCCGGCGGCGACTACTCCGGCAGGCCCGCCCGGCGGCGGGCGACGGCCGCGACGGCCGCCCAGTCCTTCTCGCCGTCACCGTGCGCCAGGGCGTCGAGGAAGGCGTCCCGCAGCACGCTGCCGAAGGGCAGCGGCACGTGCGCCGCGGCGCCGGCCGTCAGCGCGAGATCGACGTCCTTGAGACCCAGCGGAAGCTTGAAACCGGCCGGTTCGTACCGGCGCTCGGCGACCATCGCCCCGTAACCGGAGTAGACCGGCCCGGGGAAGAGCGTGGCGGTGAGCATCTCGACCAGATCGGTCGGGCGGACGCCGTTGGCCTCGGCCAGGCTGCACGCCTCGGCCATCGACTCGATCGCGCAGGCCAGCAGGAAGTTGGCGCTGATCTTGGCGGTGTTGGCCTGGCGCGGGTGGTCGCCGAAGTGCCACGTCCGCCGCCCCATCGCGGCGAGCAGCGGTTCGGCCAGGGCGAGCGCCTCCGGGCCCCCGGCGGCCAGGATGTTCAGCTCGCCGGCCGCCGCCACCGGGGGCCGGCCGAGGACCGGCGCGGCGACGTAGCCGATGCCGTGCTCGGCGTGCAGGGCCTCGGCCCGCTCCGCGAGCGCCACCGAGACCGTGGCCATGTTGACGTGCAGGGTGGCCCGGGCGCCGGCCAGCAGGGCCGGATCGAGCAGCAGCCGCTCGAACGCGGCGTCGTCGGCGAGCATGGAGACCACCGCCTCGGCGGCGAACGCACCGGCCGGCCCGTCGGCCGCCTCGGCGCCCCGGTCGACCAGCGCGGCCACCGGCCCGGGCGAGCGGTTCCAGACCCGCACCCGGTACCCGGCCCGCAGCAGGCTGGCGGCCATGCCCTGCCCCATCGCGCCGAGCCCCACGAAGCCGACCGTCGTCACTGCCATCGCCCACTCCCGTCGTCGCCGCCCGGCGGACCGCGCCACGGACCGCCGGGCCGGAGCCACCGGTACGGCGAACCGGGCACGTCGAAGCGGGCGGGCCGGTCCGACAGAGCCGTCGGATCACGATCCATGCCGCCCCGACTGTACGTCAGCCCGTCGCCCCGGCCGTGCTCAGGCGCACGCGTGCTCCGGCAACCGGGCCCGGCCCGACTCCAGTTCGGCGACGACCCGGTGGCGCAGCAGTTCGTACTGGGCCTGGAGCCGGCCCGGGCGCTGCGGGCGGGCGACCGGCCGGCCGGGGCCGACCCGCTCGTCGGGGCCGAACTGCTCGCGGGTGAGGTCGATCTCGAAGCCGGTCGCGAACCGGTTCCACCAGTGCAGGTCCGTCCGGACACCGCCGACGTGCACCTCGCCCATCATGAGCTCGCCGCCGAGCAGGTCGTGCAGGACCATCGCGGTGACCCCGCACTGGCCGCGGGCGGGATTGTCGGGATGCCAGTGGGCCAGGTCCTCGGGCGCACAGGTGTCGACACCCCAGGAGGAGCGGATCGCACGTTCGATGTCGTTGAGGGTCCACGCCGTCATAGCGGGAAGCCTGCCACGCCCCACTGACAGCGGCACGGGCTTTTCAGTGGGCCACCCCGTGTTCTGCGGTGACCTTCTCGATCTTCACCCGTACGAGCAGCTCGCCGGGGACGCCGTTACGGGCGCCGTACTGCTCGGCGAGTTCCTCGCCCATGTACCGGGCGGCGATCCGGGTGGCCCAGTCCCGCACCTCGGGCAGATCGTCGCTCAGCCGGGCGGTGCCCTGGACGAGGGCGTAGGAGAAGGGCGGCCGGTCGTCGTCCACGCAGAGCATCACCCGGCCGTCGCGGGCCAGCGTGCGGCCCTTCACCGTGCCGGCGCCGGTGTTGAACACGATCTCGTCGCCGTCCAGCAGGAACCAGACCGGCGCGACGTGCGGGCGGCCGTCGGCCCGGGTGGTGGCGATCTTGGCGGTACGGGTGCCGGCGGCGAGGAAGGCGCGCCACTCGGTCTCGGTCATGTGAGGCATGCGCCCATCCTGACCGCTGCGGTGCTCCGGCGCACCGGGTTCCTGGGGTGACCGGGCTCCCGGGTTCCCGGGGTGACCGGGCTCCCGGGTTCCCGGGGTGACCGGGCTCCCGGGTTCCCGGGGTGACCGGGTTCCCGGGTTCCCGGGGTGACCGGGTTCCCGGGTTCCCGGGTGACCGGGGCGGATGCGCCGAGCGCGGGCGGGCGGCGGGCAGCGGCGCGCGGGCAGGCCGGCGCACCGGAGCGGTCGGGGGTCCGCTCCGGTGCACCGCGTCGCGTCGGGCGCCCGCGCGCCCGCCGGGCGCTACTTGCCGAGCGCCGCGACGCCCGCCTGGGCGAACTGCTCGTCCAGGTCGCCGCTGGGCGCGCCCGCGACGCCGATGCCCGCGATCGGCGCACCCTTGGCCTGCACCGGGGCGCCGCCGGCCAGGAACAGCGTGCCCGGGATGTCCTTGAGGTTCGGCGCCTGCGCCAGCCGCTTGGCCAGCTCGGAGGTCGGCGCGTTCCAGGAGACCGCCGTGAACGCCTTGCGCTCGGCGGACTCCGGCGACTGCGGGCCGGCGCCGTCACCCTTGAGCAGCACCCGGGTGATGCCGTCGCGGTCCACCACCGCGACCGTGACGTGCTGGCCGGCCTTGGTGGCCGCGTCCAGGGTGGCCTGGGCGGCCTTGGTGGCGGCCTCGATGGTCAGGCCGGTGGTCTGGGTGAGGTTCTTGTTCTGGGTGTCGGCCTTCACCGCGGCGGCGGCGGCCGGGGCCTCGGTGGTGTCCGCACTGGCCGAGACGGCGCCGACGGTGGCGGTGGCCAGCGCGGCGGCGGCGACGGCACCGGTCAGCACACGGGTACGCAGGGAGGTCTTCTTCATGGTCGGGCTCCTCGTCGGATCGGTCGGTGCCACGGCCGGGATCTGGGGGCCAGGTCGGGCTCGGCGGCTTCGGTACCGATCCTCCGGCCGCCGGGCCCCCGGGCACATCGACGGTCCGGCGGCCGCTCGCGCGCAGGATGGAGGACGGTCCCGTCAACCGATCGGCTGATGCGCGGCCCGGTCGGACGGGTCACCATCGAGGGATCGGACCAGGTCAGCGCGGTGGGCCGGAGTGCCGACCGCAGAGAGCCGCCCGCAGAGAGCCGCCCGCAGAGCGGCGACCGCAGAGTGGAAGGAGCCGCCCCGTGCCGCAGGACCGTCCCGCCGGCGGCGAACCGGCCACCGGTGCCACCGCCCCGGCCCCCGCGGGCCCGGCGGCAACCCCCGACCCGGCGGTCCCGGCGAACCCGCCCGACCCGGCGGACCCGCCCGACCCGGCGGACCTCTCCGGCCCCGGGGCCGACAATCCGGACGACGGCCGGCTGGCCGTCCTGCTCGACTCCGCCTTCCTGCTGCTGCTCGCCACCTCGCTCAGCCGCTACCTCAGCCACCACCCCGGCAACCCCCGCATCCCCTGGGTGATCGGCCTCGGCCTCGCCCTGGCCGTCGCCCAGCCGGTCGGCTCCTGGCTGGCCCACCGCCGCCCGCCCGCCCCCGGGCGCCGGCGCAGGCTCTGGCCGCTGGCCCTGGTGGTCGCCCTCTGGGTCGTCCTGGTGCTGGTCGCGCCGAGCTTCGCCTGGTGCGCCGTCCCGCTGGTCTACACCGCCCTGCGCACGCTGCCCGCCCGGGCGGCGATCCCGCTGGTGGCCGCGCTCACCCTGCTGGTGGTGATCGGCGAGGTCCGGCTGCCGGGCGGGGTGGACGCCAACCTGGTGCTGCTGCCGCCGGCCGTGGCGGCGCTCGCCACCGCCGTCTTCCTGTACATGGAACGGCAGGCCGAGCGGCAGCGGGCGCTGATCGCGGACCTCGTCCGCACCCGGCGCGAACTCGCCGCCACCGAGCGCCGGGAGGGCACTCTGGCCGAGCGCGAACGGCTGGCCATGGAGATCCACGACACCCTGGCGCAGGGGCTGTCCAGCCAGCAGATGCTGCTGCAGGCCGCCGACCGCACCTGGGAGGCCGATCCGGCGACCGCCCGCACCCATGTCCGGACCGCCGCCGAGGTGGCGGGCCGCAACCTCGCCGAGGCCCGCCGCTTCGTCCACGACCTCGCGCCCGCCGAACTCGCCGACGGGCGCACCCTCGACCAGGCGCTGCGCTCGCTCGCCGAGCGGGAGTCCGCCGAGAGCGGGCTGCCGGTCCGGTTCCACCTGGACGGCGCCCCGGTGCCGCTGCCCGCCGCCGCGCAGTCCGCGCTGCTGCGGATCGCCCAGGGCGCGCTGGCCAACGTCCGGGAGCACGCCGGGGCCTCGGCCGCCGCGCTGACCCTGTCCTTCCTCGGCGACCAGGCCGTCCTGGACGTCGCCGACGACGGCCGGGGTTTCCGGCCCGCCCGGCCGGGCGGCGGCTCCGGCGCGCCGGAGCCCGGCAGCGGCGGGCGCGGTCACGGTCTGCCCGCGATGCGGGCGCGGCTGCGCCAGCTCGGTGGCACGCTGACCGTCGAGAGCACCCCCGGCGAGGGCACCGTCGTCTCCGCCGCGATCCCGCTGGAGCCCCGACGAACCCCCCTGGAGCCCCGATGAGCACCGCCCCCTCGACCCCGCCGGTGCGGCTGCTGGTCTGCGACGACCACGCCGTGGTCCGGGCCGGCCTGCTGGCGCTGCTGGCCAGCGCCGGTGACATCGAGGTGGTCGGCGAGGCGAGCACCGGCGAGGAGGCGGTCGCCCTGGCCGGTGCGCTGGCGCCGCAGGTCGTGCTGATGGACCTCCAGCTCGGCGAGGGGATCGACGGCGTCGAGGCCACCCGGCGGATCACCGCCGCACCGGGCGCGCCGCACGTCCTGGTCCTCACCACCTACGACACCGACGCCGACATCACCCGGGCGATCGGGGCGGGCGCCACCGGCTACCTGCTGAAGGCCGAACGGCCCGAGGAGCTGTTCGCGGCGGTCCACGCGGCCGCGCGCGGCCGGACCGTGCTGTCACCGCCGGTCGCCTCCCGGGTGATGGCTCAGATGCGGGCCCCCGTACCGCAGTTGACCGAGCGTGAGCAGGAGATCCTGGCGCAGCTCGGACAGGGGCTCGGCAACCGGGAGATCGCCCGGGCGCTGTTCATCAGCGAAGCCACCGTGAAGACCCATCTGGGCCGGATCTACGACAAGTTGGGCGTGGACACCAGGGCCGGCGCGGTGGCCGTGGCCAAGGAGCGCCGGCTGCTGCGCTGAGCGCCCGTCCGGTGCCGCTGCGTGCCCGTCCCGCCCCGGAGTGTCGGATTCCGCGCCGCCGGGTGCCCCGCTCCCGAGTGTCGGATTCCCGGCCCCGGGAGCCTCGCCCCGGGAGCCTCGCCCCGGGCCCTCCGTTCGCCCGGACGGGTGAGGCAGGAGACCTTGGCCGCCCTCCTCCGACACCGTTTCCTTACGCACCCGGAGCACCCGCGCCGGAGTCGGCACGCCCCGGCACCCGGCCGCTGACGGCGCACCGCCCACCTGCGTCCCACCCTCGGCCCGCCCTCGGGCTGCCCTCGGGCCCCCGAACACGCCCGCCGGAATGTGGATGTTTCGTGGAACTCTCTATTGACAAACCAACCACTCGGTTTGTTAGCGTGGAGATCAACGACGCCTCCGGTGGTGGGGCCTCGCCGGGGTCTGTGCGAACCATCCTCGCCGGAGGGTGGCTGCCAGGGGGGTGCGGCGGGGGACCGGAGAGTCGGGGGGTACGGCGCGCCGATGCCGTGTGCGGAGAAGGCGCGGAGCGAGTCCGGGGGGACTCGCTCCGCGCCTTCTCAACACCCACCGGCCCAGGTCAGCCCAGGGCGCTCCAGAACGGGCAGCGGATCTCCGGCAGTGCCGCCGATCCGCCTACCGCGTACGGGACTTCGGGACCGCCGGGCGCGCCCCGCACCGGCTCCGAACGGGCCACCCCCGGCGAGGTCGCGGTCAGCCGGGCCTCGCCCAGGACACCGAACTCCAGCGCCAGCCGGTAGCCGTCCGGCGTGACCGCGGCGACTCCGGGCAGCTCGCGACAGGCGTTCACCGAGGTGATGGTCCAGCCGCGCCGCCGCCACCCCGCCTCCACCATGGCCGGCAACTCGCCCCGCCGGGCGCCCGAGATGATCGTGACGATGTCCCGGCCGCGGCCGACGTACCACTGGACGCCGCCGTCGGCCGGTCCGGAGCCCGGCGGCGGCAGCCGCGCACCCGCGCGGGGTGCGGCGTACCGCCAGGACAGCGCCGGCCGGACGGCGTCCAGCGTCCGCTGCAGCAGCCACTCACAGCGTTCGCCGGCGGCCGCCTGGTCCACGACCGTCCGCGCGGGCCGCGCGAACGGCCCGGCGGGCTCCGGGCACCGGGGACCGGCCGGGTTCTCGACGTTCACTTCGGTTCCACCTGACTGCACCGGGCCCTCCGCGCTTCTCCCGGTGTTCGGCCCGGGAAGGGATTGCGTCACTCCGTGGACGGCGTGCCGAACCGGCACAGTTCCCCGCCCCGCCCGACACGCCGGACCGGCCCGGTCGACCGCCCTGCCCGGCCGCGCCGAACCGGCACCGGACACCTCGTGGCCTTCGAGCACTCCGAGGCCTTCACCCCCACGGTCCGCACCTTCCTCGCCGCCGCGCGACCTGGCAGTGACCTGCGTCACATTCACGGCCGCCGCCGTCACATTCCCGGCGTCCGATCCGCTCAGAGGGTGTCGCGAACGAACGCCACCCCTCACAGACAGGAGGCAGCCGCAGATGAAGCTCACCATCCTCGCCGCCACCGGCGGCATCGGACGGCACCTGCTCACCCAGGCCGTCGCGGCCGGCCACGACGTCACCGTCGTGGTCCGCACCCCGGCCAGGCTGGCCGACCCGGCCGGGAGCGGCCGAGCCCCGGCCGGCGTCCGGGTCGTCCGCGCCGATCTGGCCGTCGCCGAGCCGGCCGAACTGCAATCCGCGGTCGCCGGCTCGGACGCCGTCCTCTCCGGCCTCGGCGCCCGCTCCAGCGCCGAGGCCGGTGTCGCCTGGCGCGGCACCCGGGCGGTCATCACCGCGATGCGCGAGGTGGGCGCCCGGCGCCTGATCGTGGTCAGCGCGGCCCCGATCGGCGCCGTCCCCTCCCCCGCCCGCCCGCGGCCGCCCCGGCACGACCCGGGCGACGGCTTCTTCATGCGCCACCTCGCCGCCCCGCTCACCCGGGCGGCCCTGCGCACGCACTACGCCGACCTGGCCCGGATGGAGGACGAGATCCGCGCCGGCGGGCTGGACTGGACGATCGTCCGCCCGCCCCGGCTCACCGACCGTCCGCTCACCCGGGACTACCGGACGGCGTACGGGCGCAACCTCCGCCGCGGCCTGTCGGTCGCCCGCGCCGATGTCGCCCACTGCATGCTCGGCCTGGTCGACCGGCCCGATTCGGTCCACCGGACCGTCGGCATCGCCGACTGACCGGGGCCCCACCCCTGTTCCCGACCCATCGTCAGACCCCCGGCCGAACTCCGCCGACCGCTCCGGCCGGCGGGCCCACGACGGATTGCGACGGCGCGCCCGATGAACGACAACGACTTCCTGGCCCGGCGGTTCGAGCAGCACCGCCCCCATCTGCGGTCGGTGGCCTACCGGATGCTCGGCTCCCTGAGCGAGGCCGAGGACGCCGTCCAGGAGACCTGGTTCCGGCTCAGCCGCTCCGACGCCTCCCGCGTCGACAACCTGCCCGGCTGGCTGACCACCGTCGTCGGCCGGGTCTGCCTGGACCTGCTCCGCTCCCGCACCGCCCGGCGCGAGGCCCCGCTGGACACCCATGTGCCCGACCCGGTGATCGCCCGCGCGGACACCGCCGACCCCGAACAGGCCGCGCTGCTGGCCGACTCGGTGGGCCTGGCCATGCTGGTGGTGCTGGACACCCTGCCGCCGGCCGAACGGCTCGCCTTCGTCCTGCACGACATGTTCGCGGTGCCGTTCGAGGAGCTCGCCCCGATCGTCGACCGCACCCCGGCCGCCACCCGCCAGCTCGCCAGCCGGGCCCGCCGCCGGGTCCGGGGCGCGGCCGCCCCGGAGACCGACCTCACCCGCCAGCGGGTCGTCGTCGACGCCTTCCTCGCGGCCTCCCGCAGCGGTGACTTCGACGCCCTGGTCGCCCTGCTCGACCCGGACATCACCCTGCGCGCCGACGTCGGCGCCACCGGGGCCGGCGGCTTCCCCGGCATCCAGCACCTCGTCCACGGGGCGCCCGACGTCGCCCGGCAGGCGCTGCTCTTCCGCGGCCTGGCACCCTTCGCCCGCCCGGCCCTGATCAACGGCGCGCTCGGCCTGGTCACCGCCCCCGACGGCCGGCTCTTCTCCGTCCTGGCGCTGACCGTCGTGAACGACCGCATCGCCGAGATCAACCTGCTCGCCGACCCCGACCGCCTTCGCGACCTCCCCGTCCCGCCGCTCTGAGCGGGACCACCGGAGGAAGAGCAGGAGCAGGAGCAGGAGCAGGAGCAGCAGCAGGAAGAGCAACAGGAAAGAGCAGCACACTTCACCTTCGCCCGCAAGACCCGTGACAGAACGTCCGATAATCGATCCTGCCGGGAACAGGAACTGATCGGTCGTCAGTTCACGGAGAGAGCGGGCCCACTCGTACCGCCAGCCCCGTTCGACCCGAATGAACGACCAGGAGACGATCGTGCGCATACTCTTCACCGGCCCGGCCGCGCCCAGCCACCTCTTCCCGATGGTGCCGACCGCGCAGGCCCTGCGCGCAGCCGGACACGATGTGCTGTTCGCCAGCCCGAAGCCGATGGACCAGCTCCGGCAGGCCGGCTTCCCGATAGCCGAGATCGGCGACGGCCGGCCACTCCGGGAGGCCTTCGAGGAGGCCACCGGCGAGGAGGCCCGGTACTCCAGGCCGGACCTGGACCAGGACCAGATCTTCGACATGGCCGCCGCCGCCTTCGCCCACGCCTCCCGCTCCACCGTGGACGACCTGCTCGCCGTCGCCGGCGCGTGGGAGCCCGACCTGCTGATCCACGACTCCTGCCTGGCCTCCGCCCAGCTGGTCGCGGCCAAGCTCAAGATCCCGGCGGCGCTCCAGAACTTCGGCCTCACCTCCGGCCTCGACCTGGCCGGCCGGCTGGCCACCCACTTCACCGACGTCTACGAGGCGCACGGCGTGGCCGGCCCCGCCGAGACCACCCCGCTGGACATCGTCCCGGCCTCGCTCGGCGGCGACGGGGGCGGCCTGCGGATGCGCTACCTCCCCTACAACGGCGGCGGTGTCGTCCCCGGCGACCTGCTGCGCCGCGGCACCCGGCCGCGGGTCGCCGTCACCCTGGGCACCGTGGTCGCCGAGATGGACGGCGTGCACGCCATCAGCCGGCTGATCGAGGCCGCCGCCGGGGTCGACGCCGAGTTCCTGCTCGCCGTCGGCGAGGCCGACCTCAGCCACCTCGGTCCGCTCCCGGCCAACGTCCGCCCGCTGCCCTGGGTCCCGCTCGCGGAGCTGCTGCGCGTCTGCGACGCCGTGGTCCACCACGGCGGCTCCGGCAGCACGCTCACCGGTCTGCAGGCCGGCGTGCCCCAGCTGCTCCTCCCCCAGGGCGCCGACAACTTCGCCGTCGCCGACATCCTCACCGCCACCGGGGCCGCCCTGCGCTCGGCCTCGGCCGACGTCGACACCGCCCTGCTCACCCGCCTCGTCGAGGACCCGGCGCTGCGCGACGCCGCCGCCCGCCTCCGGGCCGACAACGAGGCCCTCCCCACCCCGGCCGCCCTCGTCCCCGACATCGAGGCCCTCGCCGCTGCCCCGCGCTGACCCGGCCCACCCCGCGGGGACGCCGCAGCCGCAGGTCGGGTGACCTGCGGC
>NZ_JBHWUI010000061.1:0-44483 GCF_042737525.1 Kitasatospora sp. NPDC059973
CGTGGGCACCCCGGAGTGCCGGGCCACGCTCGCCGCCGCGCAGCGCGAGCTGCTCGTCCGCCGCGACCGCCTGGAGGCCCGCTACGTGGCCGACAACGCGGCGGCCGGCTCCACCTTCGCCACCACGGGCAGCGCCGACCGGGCCTACGAGGCGGGCGTGCTCGACGTCGTCTGGGCGTTCTGGCAGTACAGCACCGAGGCGGACTGCGCCGACGTCCCGGTGGCGGCCACCGCCACCGACGACCAGCTGTACGCGTGGTTCGACACCCAGTCCGGCATCACCGGCAACAGTGACCAGTCGCTCGCCCGGTACACCGCGTACTACTACCAGGCGGGCACCCAGCTGGGTTCGCCGTCCTTCGACGTCTCGCACCTGACGGGCCTGCAGCACTACGACTACAAGGAGCTGTACTCGCCGCGCACGTACGTGCCGAAGAACATCCCGATGCGCTTCGACGCGTCCGCGATGCGCGACATCGACCGCTGGGTGAAGCACTCCGCCGAGCGGATGATCTTCGTCTACGGCCAGAACGACCCGTGGGGCGCCGAGCCGTTCCGGCTGGGCCGGGGCAGTGAGGACAGCTACGTCTACACCGTGGCCGGCGGCAACCACGGGTCCAACATCGGCAAGCTGAAGGCCGACGAGTCGGTCCAGGCCACCGCCAAGGTGCTGGAGTGGGCCGGCCTGGCCGACCCGGCCGCCGCAAAGTCCCTCGCGCAGTCCCACCAGATCCCGCCGTTCGGGCCGCTGGACGAGGAAGGCCTCAAGCTGGAGCATCACCGGCTGTAACGCGCCACGGCTGTAACGCGCCACGGCTGTCACGCGTCGCCGGCCGTCACGCATCACCGAGTGTCACGCGTGAGCCGACCGGCCCACCGGGGCCACCCGTCGCCATCGCGACGGGTGGCCCTTCGGCGTCCCCGCCCGCTGCGGAACCTGCGCCGAACGCGGAATCCTCCCCGGACGCAAGCCCCCCGCCGGACGCGGAGAACGCCGCGCGCCCCCTCCCCGAAGCAATGAATCGGTGCTTCAATACTTTCATGGCCTATCGACGCACCCCCGCCGTACAAGCCCGACTGGACGCCCAGCGCGAGGCGGTTCTGCAGGCTGCGGTCGGGTTGCTCGCCGAGCGCGGCTACGGCGGCTGCTCGATGGCCGCCGTCGCGGACCGCGCCGGGATCGCCACCGGCAGCCTCTACCAGCACTTCGCCAACAAGGCCGAGCTGTCGGTCGAGCTGTTCCGCCGGGTGGTCAACCGCGAGATCGCCGCGGTGACCTCGGCCGTCGCCCGCCACGAGACCCCGAAGCGGCGGATCGCCGCCGTGGTCGAGACCTTCGCCGCCCGCGCCCTGCGGGCGCCCAGGCTCGCCCACGTACTGCTGGTCGAGCCGGCCGACGCCGTCGTGGACGCCGAACGGCTGGTGTTCCGGCGGGCGTTCCGCGATGTGATCGCCACCGAGATCGCCACCGCCGTGGCGGCCGGCCAACTGCCCCGGCAGGACCCGGAGCTGACCGCGGCTGCCCTGGTCGGCGCGGTGGGCGAGGCACTGGCCGGTCCGCTCGCCGCGGCCCACGCACCCGTTTCCGGGGACACCCCGCCCGAGGTGGTCCCCGCCCTGGTCTCCTTCACCCTGCGTGCCCTGGGAGGACGCGATGACAGCGACGCCTGACACGACCACGCCTGACACGACCACGCCTGACACGACCACGCCTGACACGACCACGCCTGACACGACCACGCCCGACACGACCACGCCCGACACGACCACGCCCGACACGACCGCGCCCGACACGACCGCGCCCGACGTGACCGCACCCACTCCGGTGGCCCCCGCTCCGGTGTACGCGCCCTCCCGGACGCACGAGGTCACCAACCAGGTGCCGCTGCCGTACGGGCACGACACCGCCGCCGACCCGACCCTGCTCGCAGGCCTGCACCGGGCCGGCGCGGGCTGGGCCGAGGCCGAGCTGCACGAGCTCGGCCGGCTGGCCGGCTCCGAACAGGCCGCCGACTGGGGGCGGTTGGCCAATGAGAACCCGCCCGTGCTGCGCACGCACGACCGGTTCGGTCACCGGATCGACGAGGTCGAGTTCCACCCGTACTGGCACGAGCTGATGCGCACCGCCGTCGGCCACGGTCTGCACGCCACGCCCTGGCGGGACGGCCGGCCGGGCGCGCACTCCGCCCGCGCCGCCAAGTTCTTCGTCTGGGGCCAGGTCGAGGCCGGTCACACCTGCCCGATCTCGATGACCTACGCCGCCGTCCCCGCCCTACGCGCGAACCCGGCGCTGGCTGCCGAGTTGGAGCCGCTGCTGGCCGCGACCGAGTACGACTTCGGGCTGCGCGAGCCGCACGGCAAGCGCGGACTGATCGCCGGCATGTCGATGACCGAGAAGCAGGGCGGCTCGGACGTCCGCACCAACACCACGACCGCCGCTCCGCAGGCGGACGGCACCTACCGGCTGACCGGCCACAAGTGGTTCACCTCGGCGCCGATGTCGGACCTCTTCCTGACGCTCGCCCAGGCGCCGGGCGGGCTGAGCTGCTTCATGCTGCCCCGCGTCCTGCCGGACGGCACCCGCAACCGCCTCCACCTCCAGCGGCTCAAGGACAAGCTGGGCAACAAGTCCAACGCCTCCGCCGAGCTCGAGTACGACGGCGCGGTCGGCTGGCTGGTGGGGGAGGAGGGCCGGGGGGTCCGGACCATCATCGAGATGGTCAACATGACCCGTCTCGACTGCACCGTAGGCGCCGCCTCCGGCATGCGCCTGGGGGCCACCCGGGCGGTCCAGCACGCCCTGCACCGGCGGGCGTTCGGCAAGGCGCTGGTCGACCAGCCGCTGATGCGCAACGTGCTCGCCGACCTGGTGGTGGAGTCCGAGGCGGCCACCGTCGTGGCGATGCGCCTCGCCGAGGCCACCGACCGGGCGCTGGCCGGGGACGGGGCCGAGGCGCTGGTGCGCCGGCTGGGGCTGGCCGTCGCCAAGTACTGGGTCTGCAAGCGCGGTCCGGCGCACGCCGCCGAGGCACTGGAGTGCCTGGGCGGCAACGGCTACGTCGAGGAGTCCGGGATGCCCCGGCTCTACCGCGAGGCGCCGCTGGTCTCGATCTGGGAGGGCTCCGGCAACGTCGCCGCCCTGGACGCGCTGCGCGCCATGGCCAAGCACCCGGAGACCGTCGAGGCCTTCCTCGGCGAGCTGGACGCCGCCGCCGGCGCGGACCGCCGGCTGGACGCCGCCGTCGCCGAACTCCGCAAGCAGCTCACCGATCTGAGCGATCTCGAGTACCGGACGCGCCGACTGGTCGAGGCGATGGCGCTGGCCTTCCAGGGATCGCTGCTGGTCCGCCACGGCGACCCGGCGGTGGCCGACGCCTTCTGCGCCTCCCGCCTCGGCGGCGACCACGGCGCGGCCTTCGGCACCCTGCCCGCCGGCCTCGACGCCGGGGCGATCATCGACCGCGCCCGCCCGGTGCCCGCATGAGCGCGGACGACGCGGCCGAGACCGCCGAGGCGGACACGGCGACCGAGGCAGACAAGGCAACCAAAGCGGACGAGGCCGATGCGGTCCGCGGCTTCTGGCAGGCGCTCGGCCTCCCCGGCCTGATCGACGTGCACACCCACTTCATGCCGAAGAACGTCCTCGACAAGGTGTGGGCGTACTTCGACCTGGCCGGTCCGCTCGTCAACCGGCCCTGGCCGATCACCTACCGCGTCGCCGAGGCCGAACGGGTCGAGCGGCTGCGGGAGTTCGGCGTCCGGGCGTTCACCTCCATGCTGTACCCGCACAAGCCCGGGATGGCGGCCTGGCTGAACGCCTGGGCCGCCGACTTCGCCGCCCGCACCCCGGACTGCCTGCACACCGCGACCTTCTTCGCCGAACCCGAGGCGCCCGGTTACGTGGCGCGGGCGGTCGAGGACGGCGCCCGGGTGTTCAAGGCGCACCTCCAGGTCGGCGGCTACGACCCGACGGACCGCCGGCTGGACGCGGTCTGGGGGCTGCTGGCCGAGACCGGTACGCCGGTGGTCACCCACTGCGGATCCGGGCCGGTGGCGGGCAAGTTCACCGGCCCGGGCCCGATCGGCGAGGTCCTGGACCGGCACCCGGGGCTGGTCCTGGTGGTCGCCCATCTCGGCATGTCCGAGTACCGGGACTTCCTCGACCTCGCCGAGCGCCACCCGTCCGTCCGGCTGGACACCACCATGGCGTTCACCGACTTCGTCGAGGCCGACGACCCGTTCCCGCGCAGTGAACTGCCCCGCCTGCGCGCGCTCCAGGACCGCGTCCTGCTCGGCAGCGACTTCCCCAACATCCCGTACCGGTACGTCCACCAGCTGGAGGCGCTGGCCGGGCTGGGGCTGGGGGAGGAGTGGCTGCGGGCGGTCTGCCACGACAACGCGGCCGCACTCTTCGGGCTCGCCCCGACGGGCTGACCCTGGCGGGCCGACCAGTGGCGGGCCGCCCGGTGCCCGGCCGGCCCGGCCGGGCACCCACCACGCCCCGGTCACCGCACGGTCCGCAGCACCTCCACCAGGGCCGGGTGCAGCCCGGGCGCGGCGGCGAGGAAGCTGTCCGAGCCGGGCGTCCAGGCCGCCCCGGCGGCGTCCGTCACCGTCGCGCCCGCCTCGGCCGCGATCAGGGCGCCCGGCAGCAGGTTGCCCGCGTCCGCCCCGTACTCCCAGAACAGCGTCAGGTGTCCGGAGCCGACCTGGGCGACCTGCAAGGAGGTCGGGCCGAGGCAGCGGACCGCCAGGACCGAGCCCAGCACCGCCGTGAGCGACTCGCCCGCGCGGCGCAGCGCCACCGGGTCCGCGGCCACCAGCGGCGGCTGCGCCGTCCCCGCGACGGCCACCGCCGGGTCGCGCTCCAGCGGTGCGACGGGCCGCCCGTCCAGTTCGGCGCCGCCGCCGCGGACCGCGCGGTACGTCCGCCCGCCGAGCTCGGGGGTGTGCACCACGGCCAGCACCGCGACGCCGTCCCGGACCAGCGTGGCGGTGACCGCCCACGGCTGCTGGCCGAGCAGGTACTGCACGGCGCCGTCGGTCGCGTCGCAGAGCCACCACTCGCCCTCGGCCGGTACCGTGCCCGCCGGTTCGTCGCTCACCCAGCCGGCCTGCGGACGCAGCGCGCCCAGCCGGGCCCGCAGCCGGGCGGCGGCCGGGTCGTCCAACTCGGCGAAGCGCGCGGTCAGTTCCCCGAGCGTCCGCCCGGGGGTGGGGCCGGCCGGCCGCGCCGCCGCCAGCTCCGCGCCGACCTCCCGCACCGCCGCCTCGACCCCGGGCAGCAGTTCCCTGAGCGCCCGTACCTCGTCCATGGCCGTCCTCCGATCCGTCGCGGGCCGGGAGGGGAACCCCGGCCGTCGGGTACCAGGAGTACCGTCGGTGCTGCCGAACAGGACGGACAGCCGGGCGGTTCCGGCGGAGATCGGACTTCATGGACCTCTCGACTGCTGATCCGGACAGCGTGCTGGACGCGCTGGACCGCCGCCTGGTCTGCGCGCTGCAGGTCGACGGCCGGGCCGAGACCGGCCGGATCGCCGAGGTGCTCGGCGTCTCCGCGCGGACGGTCACCCGCCGGCTGGCCCGGCTGCAGCAGACCGGGCTGCTGCGGGTGGTCCGGATGCCCGACGTCGAGGACGCCGCCGTCGGTGCGCTGCTGCTGCGCGTCCGGGTGCTGCGCGGCAAGGCCGACACCATCGCCCAGGCCCTGGCCGACCGCCCGGACGTCCCCTTCGTCGACGTCATGCTCGGCGGCCAGGAGATCGGTGCGGTGATGCAGGGCGACGCCGGTGGCCGGGACCAGCTGCTGTACGGGCGGTTGCCCGCCACCGCGGCGGTCACCGAGACCACCGCGCACGCGGTGCTGCACGCCTTCTCCGACGCGGGGCAGTGGCGGGCCGGCTACCTGGACGAGGCCGAGGTGGCCGCCCTGACCCCACCGCCCGTCGCGACCGCCCCGGAGAAGCCCCCGCTCGACGCGCTGGACCACGCGCTGCTCGCCCGCCTCGGCGTGGACGCCCGCCAGTCCCACGCCGCTCTGGCGGCGGCCGTCGGCGCTCCCGAGTCGACCGTCCGCCGCCGGTTGCACCGGCTCGCCGGCGCCGGTCTGCTGCGCACCCACGCCACCGTCGATCCACGGCTGCTGGGCATGGCCGTGGACGCCAACCTCTGGCTGGACGTCCCCCCGGGCCGGCTCGCCGAGGTCGGTACGGCGCTGGCCCGCCACCCCCAGGTGCACGGGGTGTTCGCGACCAGCGGTCCGGCGAACCTGGTGGCCACCCTGTTCTGCGCGGACCACGGCGGTCTCTACCGCTTCCTCACCGGAACACTCGGCCCGCTCGGCGTCGACCGGGCCGAGACGGCGATCGTCGCCCGCGCGGTGAAGCGGGCGGGCGTCCCGGTGTGGCGTCCGCGACCACGGACCTGAACCGGATCGCGGCGCCGGGCAGGCGGCAGCGCCCCCGCGCCGGTATCCCCCGCGCCGGTATCCCCCGGCGGGCGGCCGAGGGTCAGGCGCCGGTGGTCGAACCCGGCCGGATGACCATCAGGACGACGACCACGGCCCAGAGCAGGTTGAACACCCCGGCCGTCATCGGCAGCAGCCGCAGGCCCTGGACGGCCTTGCCGTGCTCCGGTGCCCCGGCGTCGAGGTCGAGCGCGTCCACCGCGGCCTGCTGCGCGGGCAGTACGAACAGCAGCAGCGCGAGCGCCGAAAGCGCGGTGAGCACCATGGAGACGATCAGCCAGGACTGCCCGAGCACGTCCATCACCTGGGCGACGCCGAT
Organism: Kitasatospora sp. NPDC059973; assembly: GCF_042737525.1. Lineage (NCBI taxonomy): Bacteria > Bacillati > Actinomycetota > Actinomycetes > Kitasatosporales > Streptomycetaceae > Kitasatospora > Kitasatospora sp. NPDC059973. The sequence continues at coordinate 6,786 of NZ_JBHWUI010000061.1, forward strand.
GCCCAGGATCGGGACGGCTATCCCCAGCAGCGCGTAGACCTGGGTGATCCGGTGCAGCAGTCGCAGGGTGCCGGCCTCGGCGGCCCGCTCCGGTCCGCCGGCCAGTGCGGCAGCGGCCCGGCGCGGGAACATGCTGACGGCCACCGCCACCGGGCCGATGAACAGCACCGAGGCGAGGACGTGCAGGCTCAGCAGGAACTTGGCCATGGCGGGAACACCCTTTGATCCAACGGGGGCTGCGAGCCGGGGACGCGGCGCGGGCAGCCGGGGCGTCCGGTTTCCGAGCCCCGAGCAGGCACGCTAACACCGCTTATCCGGGCCCCGGCCGCGCGGGTGGGGCCACGCTCCAGGGGGCGGGCGGGCCCGTGGGTCAGCCGGCCGGCGGCGTCAGCACCACGACCCGGGGGGCGGCGGTGCTGGCGACCGAGACGGCCGCTCCCTGTCGGACGTCCGCCCAGTCGAGCAGGTGGAGGTCCTGGTAGCGGCTGTGCAGCGGCTCGCCCGCCGGCACGTCGAGCGGCAGTGCGGAGAGGTCGACGCCGGCCAGGGTGTCCAGGCTGGCCCGGCCGAGCTTGATCAGCGACTCCTTGCGCACCCACAGGCGCAGGAACGCCCGCCCGGGCTCCGGGTGCGCCTCGACCTGCCGCAGTTCGGCCGGGCTGAGGACCCGTGCGGCGACGTCGAGGAGCGAGCCGCTCCGGGCCGTCAGCTCGACGTCGACGCCGACCGGCTGGTACCCGGCGGCGGCCGCGACGACGCCGCGGGTGTGCGAGAGGCTCACCTGGACGTCCGGGTGGTCCGGCAGGTAGGGCCGGCCGTGGTCGCCCTTGCCGCAGTCGGGGCAGTTCTGGGCCAGCGTCAGTCCGGTCGCCGGTACGCCGAGCAGCCGGGCGGCGCAGAGCCGGACCAGGATGTGCGCGGCGGTGAAGTCGACCCGCCCCGACTCGTGCCGGAAGCGCGCGGCGCGTTCGTGTTCGAGGGCGGTGAGCAGGTGGTCGCCGGCTTCGGGGTGCCGCAGGACGTCCGCGCTGGCCGAGACGGCGGCGAGCGGAGCCTGCGGGTCCTGGTCCTCGGAAGTCATGGTCCCAACCTAGCGGGGCCGCCCGTGACCGTGGCCGCCCGCGGGCGTGATCGGCGCCCGCCCGGACTGCTTGGGATCGATCCTGACGGTCTGTAGGGTGTGGTTCGTCCGATTTGGTGTTGGATGTACCGGATCTGTCGTATATCGGATGGGATCAACTGAAACGTGGCGGGTTGTGCTACCCGCCGCTCTCTCTGTGCGGAGGAATGTGTCGATGGAGCAGGGCATGGGTTCGCCGGAGCGCAGAACGGCCGCCGACCGGAGGCCGTCGGCCGTCCGCGGACGCCGGGCGGTCCGACTGGCGGTGGCGACCGCCGTCGCCGCGCTCCCGATGGCCGCGGTGCTGACGGTGGGCTCGGCCGCACCACTGGCCCCGCCGCTGGGGGCGTGCTCCGGGCCCGACTGCCCGGCGGTCTGGCCGACGCCGCCGCACAACGGGGACTTCGCCGGGCGGGACGCCACGATCAACGTCTTCACCGGCGGCGACTACACCGTGAACGGCCGGGCGGCCGAGGTCGAGGGCAAGATCGTCATCCTGGGGGACCTCACCGTCGACAAGAGCCAGGGCGGCGGCGCCTTCAACATGGGGGTGGTCGGGGTCGGTTCGCGGGTGGTGCCGCCCAACGGCAGCGACTTCGTGACCGTCGGCGGCGCCGTGGACGTCAAGACCGGCAACCGGATCCTCATCGGCGGCAGCGACTCCAAGGGCGCGGCCTTCGGCAACCTCCGCCACGCGGGCACGGTCACCGGCACCGTCGACATCGACCCCACCGGCCGGTCGGTCGCGGATCCGGACGCCGCCGCGCCCTACCGGTCGGTGCTGAACCAGATCGAGAAGGTCTCCGCCTGCGTCGCCAGGGCGACCGCCACCGGCACGGTCTCGGTGACCGGCAGCGAGGCCACCTTCGCGGGGGACGGGACCAGCATGAAGCAGGTCTTCAACGTCACCGGGAACCTGGGCTCGACCACCCGGCAGATCGGCCTGGTCTTCACCGGCGTCCCGGCCGGTGCCACCGTGGTCGTCAACATGCTGGCGGCCGACCCGGTCATCAACACCTACACCGGTACCGGCCTCCCGGGGGACCGGACCACCGAGATGCGTTCCAGGCTGATGTGGAACTTCCCCACCGCCACCGACGCGCGGATCCTCGGCAGCGCCCAGTTCCAGGGCTCGGTCATGGCGGGCAACGCGGGCGGCACCACGACCATCGCCCAGCCCGGCATGAACGGCCGGGTCTACCTGGCGGGCAATCTGATCCAGACCGGCAACGGCGGCTACGAGATCCACGGTTACCCGTTCGACGGGGACCTGCCGGACTGCGCCGTGACGCCCAGCCCCTCGCCGACCTCGCCGAGCCCGTCGCCGACCTCCCCCAGCCCCACGCCGACCTCCACCTCGCCGTCCCCGACCCCGACCCCGACCTCACCCTCCCCGACGTCGCCGACCTCCACGTCCAGCACCCCGGCCCCCACGTCGTCGAGCCCCGCTCCGACCGGTCCGAGCGAGCGCCCGACCAGCCACCGGCCCAGCAGCCACCGGCCGACCAGCCATCTGCCGGCTCCCGGCTCGTCGACCGGCGGGGGCGGGCAGCTGCCGTCGACCGGCGCGGGTGACGGCCCGGTCGTGCTCGGCCTGGCCGGTGTCGCCGTGCTCGGCCTCGGCGGCCTCGCCGTCCTGGTCGCCCGCCGACGCGGACGCCACAGCTAGCCCGCAGGGCCTGCGGAATCCACCAGATCCACCAGACCCGCAGGCCCCACCGGACCGAGGCGCCTGACCGCCGAGGCGCCGGAGCTCCGTCGGGGCGGCCGGGGCCCCCCCCCGGGGGGCCCCCCCCCCCCCCGCCCCGGCCGCCCCGCGCGCCCCCCCGCCCCCCCCCCGGCCCCCCCCGACCCGCGACCGGCCCCCGTCGGCCGGGGCCCCGGTCCGGGAGCTGTCCTGCGGTGATCCGCGGTGATCTGAGCTGGCCACCGGATCGACCGGCCCCGGGCAGGCCCGTCCTGGCGGGTGGGGACCCGTTCGGCCGGCGCGAACGGGCGTACGCCGCACCTGCTCAGTGCTCGTCGAAGAAGCGCTCCACCGTGTCGCGCTCGGCGGCGACGGCCGCCAGCGACTCGCCGACGATCCGGCCGGCCAGGTCGACCGCCAGTTCGCCGACGTCCTGCCGGAGGGTGACGGCCGCGAGTGCCTGGTCGACGGTGATCCGGGCGTGGGCCTCGGCGACCAGCCGGTCGCGCTCCCGGACCCCGTCCTCGCGGGCCGCCGCGATGGCGGCCGCGCCCTGTTCGGCGGCCTCCTGCCGGATCCGCGCCGCCTCGTGCCGCGCGTCCGCCAGTTCGTTCCGGTAGGCCTCGTAGACGCGATCCGCCTCGGCGTGGAGCGCCTCGGCCCGCTCCACGCCGCCCTCGGTGGCGTCCCGGCGATCGGCCTGGAGCCGCTCGATCCGCGGGAGCACCCGGCGGCCCAGCACCCGGACCATCAGGAGGAAGCAGATCAGGCCGACGATCAGTTGGCCGGGTTCGGGCTTCAGCGGACCGAGCTCGAAGTTCATCTGCTCCCCCTATGACCTGATGTCCCGTCATAGAAGGTGCTGCCCGTCCTGGTTGTGGCCGAACCGCAGCCGAACCGCGGACCGGCTCCTGGGCCGGTCCCGTTCCCGGGCCGGTCCGAACCGGAGCCGGTCCCGCACCTGAGCCAGCCCCGCTCCGGTCAGGTCAGGTCAGGCAGGTCACGTCACCTCGCCGCGCCGGCCGAACCGCTCCGCCCGCCACTCGCCGGTCTCCAGCACCTCCGCCAGCTGCCGCGCGGCGTCCCAGACGTCCACGTACGACAGGTACAGCGGGGTGAAGCCGAAGCGCATGAGGTCCGGTGCGCGGAAGTCCCCGATCACCCCGCGCTCGATCAGCGCCTGCACCACCGGGTAGCCGTCGGCGTGCCGCAGGGCGACCTGGCTGCCGCGCCGGGCGTGCTCGCGCGGGGTGGCCACCTCGATCCCCTCCAGGCCCTCCACCAGCGCGATGAAGAGGTCGGTCAGGGCCAGGCTCTTCGTCCGTACCGCGTCCAGGTCGGCGCGCTCCCAGATGTCCAGGCTGGTGCCCAGCGCGGCCTGGCCGAGCAGCGAGGGCGAGCTGGTCAGGAAGCGCCCGATGCCCTCCTTCGGGTCGTACCCGGGCTCGAAGGCGAACGGGCGGGCGTGGCCGAACCAGCCGCTCAGCGGCTGCCGCGGGCCGGCCGCGAGGTGGCGCCGGGCCACGTACAGGAAGGCCGGCGCGCCGGGGCCGGCGTTCAGGTACTTGTAGGTGCAGCCGACCGCGAAGTCAGCGTTGCTCGCGTCGAGTTCGATCGGCAGGGCGCCCACCGAGTGGCAGACGTCCCAGATCATCAGGGCGCCCGCGGCCTGCACCCGGGCGGTGATCCCGGGCATGTCCAGCAGCTCGCCGGTGCGGTAGTCCACGTGCGAGAGGACGACGACGGCGACGTCCGCGTCCAGGTGCCGGTCGAGCTCCCCGGGGGTGGTCAGCACGCTGCGCGCGCCCTCGAACAGCCCGGTCACGCCCTCGGCGATGTAGAGGTCGGTGGGGAAGGCCGCGCCGTCGCCGAGCACCGTGTGCCGGCCGGGGCGCAGCCGCAGCGCGGCCGTCAGCACCTTGAACAGGTTGACCGAGGTGGTGTCGCAGACCACGACCTCCTCGGTCCCGGCCCCGATCAGCGGCGCGATCCGCCGGCCGAGCCGGTAGGGCTGCTCGAACCAGCCGGCCTCGTTCCAGCTGCGGATCAGCTCGCGGCCCCACTCCTCCTCGACGACCTGCCGCACCCGCTCCGGGGTGCGGGCCGGCAGTGCTCCGAGCGAGTTCCCGTCCAGGTAGACGACGCCCTCGGGCAGGGCGAACTCCTTGCGGAACGCCGCCAGCGGGTCGACGGCGTCCAGCGCCGCGCACTCCTCGCGCGTCATGATGCCCAACGTCCTGCCCACTCTCTCGCTCACAGCTCGTCCCGTACGGTCCACAGCTCGGGGAACACGTCCTGCTCGGCGGCCTTGCGCAGCCAGGTGAGGCCGCTGGAGCCGCCCGAGCCGGGCTTGGCGCCCATCGCGCGCTTCACCGCTGCCAGGTGCCGCTGGCGCCAGCGGGTGACCCGCTCGGCGACGTCCAGCAGCGCCTCGGCGAGCGGCTGCAGCGCCGCGTGCGCGGGGTCGGCGTAGACCTGCCGCCAGGCGGCCTCGACGGCCGGATCGGCCCGGTGCCGCTGCTCGGAGGGCTCGTGCGGCACCGCCAGTCCGCGCCGGGCGAGCAGCGCCAGGGCGTCGTCGTACAGACCGGGGGCGCGCAGCGCCTCGCTCAGCTCGGCCCGCGTCTCGGGTATCTCGTCGTACATCCGCAGCAGGCCGGCGTTCTTGTTGCCCAGCAGGAACTCCAGGTGCAGGAAGGCCGAGGACTGGAACCCGGAGGCCTCGCCGAACACCGAGCGGAAGGCGTTGAACTCCTGCGGGGTCATGGTCGCCAGCAGGTCCCAGGACTCCACCAGGACGTCCTGCACATGGGTGCCGCGCCGCAGCGCGGCCAGCGCGGCCGGCAGGTCGTCCTCGCGCATGGCCTGCTGGGCCAGCGTCCACTCGTGCCGGAGCAGGCCGAAGAGCAGCTCCATCACCTGGGTGGTGACGATGAACGACAGCTCGGCCGGGACCTTGCTGCGCGGCTGCTGCAGGCTGTGCAGTTCCTCCAGGCGCGCGTACCGGGCGTAGGGGGTGCCCCGACCCGGCTCACCGCCCCGACCGAACGACAGGTTGGGTGTCTCCACCGTGTCGTGCCCCATCCCGATCCCTCCTGATGACCCGGCCGGCGGATGCCGCCCTACCGGTGACGCGGCCGCCTGCTGGTCCGTAGTGGCCGGGGCCCCATTGTGCGGCGGTCACTGCCCCCACTTGAATGGGCACCGGGCACGGCAACCGCAGCCGGACCTGCCGATCGAGAGGTCTTCCCACCGATTCCCTTTACGATCGCAAAAGAGCGGGATCCAGCCAGTCGATCAACCTCTCCGGGAGCCGCCATGGACGCCGTCGACCGCCGCCTGCTGGCCGAGCTGCAGGCCGATGCCCGGCTCTCGTACAACGAACTCTCCCGCCGGGTGAGCCTCTCCGCACCCGCCGTCGCCGAACGGGTGCGCCGGTTGGAGGCCGAGGGGGTGATCAGCGGGTACCACGCCCACGTCGACCCCGCCCGGGCCGGGCTGCCGATCACCGCGCTGGTCCAGCTCCAGTGCTACGGCCCGCGCTGCGTGCTGCGCGACCCGGAGGTGCCGCGGTGGCCGGAGGTCCTCCAGCTGCACCGGGTGACCGGCGGGGCCTGCTGCGTGCTGCTGGTGGCGGTACCCGCGATGGCCGCCTTCGAGGCACTGATCGACCGCCTCGGCGGCTACGGGCAGCCGGCCAGCTCGATGATCCTCTCCAGCCCGGTGCCCTGGCGGCCGGTGGTCGCGCCCTGACGCCCGCGCCGGCGCCGCGCCGTCCTCAGTGCGCCTCGGGCAGGTGCAGGCCCAGCCCCGCCAGGCCGTTCAGGAACAGCTCCACGCCGACCGCCGCCAGCAGCAGGCCGAGCAGCCGGGAGAGCACCTCCAGCGACGTCCGGTGGGTGCGCCGCATCAGCGGGGCGAGCGCCGCCACGCAGATGTAGTTGATCACCACCACGGCGATGTAGGCGCCGACGACGGTGGTCCGCCAGCCCCAGTCGTCCTTGCTGAGCGAGCCCACCAGCACCGCGGTGACCGCCAGCGGGCTGGCCACGTACGGCAGCATCAGTTCGCGGATGCCGTCCACCATCGGGTTCGGCAGGTGGTCGTCGTCCTCGCCGGTGCCGGCGCCGAGGTGGATGCCGAGGACCAGGGCGACGGCGTAGACGAAGAAGATCGTCCCGCCGGCCAGTTGCAGCGACTGGTCGCTGATGTGGAACAGCGAGGTCACGAAGTCCGCGCTGTAGGCGAGCACCAGGCCGATCAGGGCGGTGATCAGGGAACTCCAGGCCGCCAGCCGCCGCAGTTCGTGGGTGCTGCGGGTGGCGGCCAGCCGGGCGAAGGACAGCAGGACCTTCGGCGGGCCGACGACGGCGAAGAAGGCGATGAACGCGCTGCTCAGGTTGAAGACGAACATGGGCCAAGCATGATCGGGACGCTCAGCGCAGTTCGACCGCCACGCCCTCGGTGCGCAGGGTGTCGAGGATCGCGTCGAAGTAGCTCAGCCGCCGCCCGCCGATGACGACGGTGCCCGTCAGGTGCCGCCGGGCGGTGCCGGCGTCCCGCCAGACCAGGGTGAACGGGGGAGCGGGCCCGAAGCCGCCGTGCAGGCAGTCGGCCAGCGCGTCGAGGTTGCTGCCGTAGTAGCCGCCGGGGCCGTTCAGGGCGGCGCCCAGGGCGGTGTAGAACGCGACGCGGTCGGTGATCGCGTGGCCGTCCAGCTGGTACGCGGGCGGCGGCGCGGGCGGGTCGGTGGCCATCGTTCCTCCATTCCTCGGTGCTCCGATGTTCGCCCGGATGGCGGCCCCGGGTCGAGCCGGCCCGCCCTTTCGGCTCCTATGGAAGCCGGATCACCTCCGCTGGAACGAGGACTCGACATGTGTCTGAACCGTAAGGATCTCGGCCTGCTGGCCCTGCGCGGCGCCGTCGGCGGGGTGCTGATCGCGCACGGCACCCAGAAGCTGTTCGGCTGGTTCGGTGGCGGCGGCCTGGAGGGCACCACCCAGGCGATGGAGCACATGGGCTTCCACCCGGCCCGGCAGAGCGCCCTGGCGGCCGGCCTCGGCGAGGCCGGCGGCGGCGCGCTGCTGGTGGCCGGGCTGGCCACCCCGGCGGCCGGCGCGGTGGTGGCCGGCACCATGGCGGGCGCGGTCGCGGTGCACGCCCCGTCCGGCTTCTTCGTGATGTCGGGCGGCTACGAGTACCCGGCGTTCCTGGGGGCGACCGGGCTCGCGCTGGGCCTGGCGGGCCCGGGGCGGTACTCGCTCGACCACCTGACCGGCCACGCCTTCGACCGGCCCTGGGTGGGCCTGGTGGCGTTCGCCGCGAGCGCCGCCTCGGCGTACGGCGTGGTGGCCCGCCGCCGGCACGTGGTGCGGCTGCGCGAGGAGCGGGCCGCCGTGGAGGCGCAGACGCAGGAGGGCTCGGGGCTGTCCTGAAACCGCCCCGCCGGGGTTCCGCGCGCCGGGCGGTGCGCGGAACCCCGCGGTCGCGGCCCGCCGCGACCCTCACCCGGATGCCCATCCCTGTTGGCGGGCGCGGTCGCGCCCTCGGAGGGTGGGCGTGAGGTGTGCCGGGCAGCCCGGCGCCGAGCCGGAGCACAGAGCCGCCGCAGCGCGGAGACGAGAGCAGCGCGGACGACGACGCGCAGAATCGAGGACCCATGGACCGCCAGTCGCCGACCCGGGCGAACCGCCCGACCGGCCCGACCCACCCGACCCGCACCACCGCCCAGGACGTCACCGCCGCGGTGGTGCGCCGTCCCCGCCGGGCGGTGGCCGGCGTCCTGGCCGCGGCCGCCCTGGGCACCGCGGCGCTGGCCGGCTGCTCCTCGGACAGCGAGCCGAGCAAGGCCGTCTCCTCGGCCGCCGGCGCGGTCCAGTCGGGCCTCTCGGCCGCCGCCTCCGCCGCCGCCTCGGCCGTGGAGTCGGCCGCGAGCGGGCTCTCCTCGGCGGCCTCCTCCGCGGTGGCGTCGGTGGCCGCCTCGGCGCAGGCGGCGGCCTCCTCGGCGGTCGCGAACGTCAAGGGCGGGCTGGACGCCAAGGGGGACGTCACGGTGAGCGGGGTGACGATCGGCTCGGACGGCAAGGCCGAGGCGACGCTCTCCGTCGCCAACCACGAGCAGCAGTCCAACCGGTACGTGATTCAGGTCAACTTCACCGACGACTCCGGCAACGTCCTGGACGCGACGGCGGTGACCGTTCCGGACGTGGCCGCCGGGCAGACCGCCCAGGCCACCGCCCGGAGCAACCGTGACCTCTCCGGCTCGGTGAAGGTCGTGGTGGCCAACGCCGTCCGGTACTGATCCGCAGGTCAGCGGGGCCGGCCCGGCGGGGGGCCAACCTTAAGCGCGACTCAAGCCTCAACATCACCCCTTGACGGGCGAGTTGGTCTAGTCCATTTTAATCCACAGGTGCAGGGAGCCCCTGAACCGGCGTCAGCGGTCTGTGGCCGCGGGCGCCGGTTCGGCATATCCCGGTGTCCGTCAGGCATGTACCCGCTCGATTCCCTTTCCCCCGCTCTGTCATGCCCTGGTCGTACGGCCCCACCCCGTACGAGCCCGCCAGGCGCGGCGGATCCCCCACAACCAGGAGTCACGCACCCATGCTCCGTTCACGTATCGAAAGGGCCGGGACCCCGGCTCAGGAGGGCGGCCGCCGGCGGCGCCCGAAGAGCCTGGCCGCCCTCGCGGTCGGCACGACCGCCTCCCTGCTGCTCGGCGCGGGCCTCGCCCTCACCGGTGGTGCCTCGGCCAGCGCGGCCGTCACCAACTCCACCGGCGCGCCCGCCACCAGCGGTGGCATCAAGGTCGCCTACTTCGACCAGTGGTCGATCTACGCGAACGCGTACTACCCGAAGACGATCCAGGACACCGGCGTCGCCGGGAAGCTGGACTACCTGATCTACTCGTTCGCGAACATCCACCCCACCAACCTGAACTGTTTCGAGGCCACCAAGGCCGCGAGCCAGGACGACAACAACCCCAACGCGGGTGACGGTGCGGGCGACGCGTTCGCCGATTACCAGAAGAGCTTCGGCCCGGACATCTCGGTCGACGGCGTCGGCGACGCCTGGGGCCAGCCGATCGCGGGCAACTTCAACCAGCTGAAGAAGCTGAAGGCGAAGAACCCCAACCTCAAGGTCCTGATCTCGCTGGGCGGTTGGACGTACTCCAAGTACTTCTCGGCGGCGGCCGCCACGGACGCCTCCCGCAAGAAGCTGGTCTCGTCCTGCATCGACATGTTCATCAAGGGCAACCTGCCGACGGACGCCGGCTACGGCGGCCCGGGCTCGGCGGCCGGCATCTTCGACGGCATCGACATCGACTGGGAGTACCCGGGCGGCGGCGGCCACACCGGCAACATCTCCAGCCCGAGCGACAAGCAGAACTTCACCCTGCTGCTGAAGGAGCTGCGCGAGCAGCTGGACGCCCAGGGCAAGACCGACGGCAAGACCTACGCCACGGCGGCGGCGGTCGGCGCCGGCCAGGACAAGATCCGGAACGTGGAGACCGACAAGATCGGTCAGTACCTCACGTTCCTGGACATCATGACCTACGACATGCACGGTGCCTGGGACGCCAAGGGCCCGACCAACCACCAGGCCCCGATCTACTCCGGCCCGGACGACCCGATGACCCCGGCCGCGCCGGGCAACGGCAAGTACTCGGTCGATGCCGCGATCAAGGCGTACACCGCCGGTGACACCGACTACGGCATCCCGGGCGGCTTCCCCGCCAAGAAGATCAACGTGGGTGTGCCGTTCTACTACCGCGGCTGGACCGGCGTCCAGAACAACGGCAAGAACGGTCTCTTCCAGCCCGCCACCGGCCCGGCCACCGGCGCGGCGATGTCCGGCAACGTCCCCGGCATCCAGATGTACAAGGAGCTCGCGGGCTTCGTCGACAACCCGGCCCGGACCTTCTGGGACGACACGGCGAAGACCACGTACTTCTACGACGGCTCCACGTTCTGGAGCGGTGAGGACACCCGGTCGATCCAGGCCAAGGTCGACTACGCCCACTGCAACGGCCTCGGGGGCTCCTTCGCCTTCTCGCTGTACGACCTGGGGACCAAGACCGCGCTGTTCGACAAGATGGTCGAGGCCACCAACGGGTCCGCCGCCGCCTGCCCGGCCGCGCCGAGCCCCACCCCGACCCCGACCAAGACGGTGACCCCCACGCCGACCCCGACCGCGACGGCCACCCCCACCACGACCCCCACCACGACCCCGACCCCGACCACCACCCCGACCTCTCCGGCCGGCTGCTCCGCCGCCCCGAGCTGGGACGCGGCGGCCACCTACGCCACCTCGACCAAGGTCTCCTGGAAGGGTCACTACTACACCAACAAGTGGTGGACCAAGGGCGAGGACCCCACCACCACCGGTCAGTGGGGCGTCTGGACCGACAACGGTCCCTGCTGAGGCCGTACCGCTCCACCGTTCAGGCGCCCGGCCGTCCGTGGGCCCGCGCACCTGAGCACCTGAAGATCTGAGGGCCCTGACGGACCCTCGCACCACGAGTCCGGCCCGCCGGGGGACGACACCCCGGCGGGCCGGACTTTCCACGTTCCCGGGCCCGGGGCGGGCGACCGGGCCACCGGGCCACCGGGCCACCGGGCCACCGGGCTCGGGCCGGCCCCACCGGGCCACCGGCCCGTCGGGCTCAGGCCAGGTCGTCGGTGCGCCCGAGGGCGTCGGGCTGGCTCTCCTCGATCCGCCGCAGCATCCGGGCCAGCATCGCGGACAGCACGGTGCGGTCCTCGCCGACGACGTCCTGGAGCAGCTCCTCCTCGAAGACGGCCGCCATCCGCATCGACTCCAGCCACTTGTCGCGGCCGTTCTCGGTCAGCTCGATGATCACCCGGACCCGGTTGGTCTCGTCCCGCTCCCGGGTGACGAGGTCCTCGGCGACCATCCGGTCGATCCGGTGGGTCATCGCGGCCGGGGTGAGCCCGAGCCGCTTGGCCAGCTCGCCCGGTCCCAGCCGGTAGGGGTTCCCGGCGACCACCAGGGCCTTGAGCACCTCCCACTCGGCGGAGGTGATTCCCAGCACAGTCAGCTGCCGGCTGTAGGAGACGCCCATCCGCCGGGCGACCCGGGAGAGGGTCTGCACGATGGTCTCCACCTGCGGGTCCACGGTGGGGAATTCCCGCTGGTAGACGGCCACCTGCTCGGCGATGCCCAGCTCGTCGGGGGCGGCCGGCGCGGGCTTGTCTGCTGTCATGCGGACCAGTGTCGCACGTGGGGGTGCAGACCTTAAGCCTTTGACTCCACAGTCTTCCGGTGCTAAGACTTTATCTCGGCAGACTTTAGCTCTTAAATCTTCTGCCCTTAAGAGTATTCATTGAAACCAGCGAAGGGGTGTGCACGGTGACCGGCACGGTGAAGCAGCAGAGGCAGCGGCGTCATGGGGCGGGCGGCCCGCTGCGCCGCGTCCAGATCGGCAACGCGCTCAGTGCGTTCGGCAGCGGATTCACGATGCCGTACATGTTCGTGTACGTGGACCAGGTGCGGGGGCTGGGCTCGCTGGCCGCCGGGATGGTGTTCACCGTCTTCGCGCTGGCCGCGCTCGCGGTGCTCCCGTTCACCGGCCGCGGCATCGACCGGTACGGCCCGCGCCCGGTGCTGCTCGCCGGTGCCGCGCTCGCCGCCACCGGCGCGTTCGCCTTCGGCCACGCCACCGGCACCCCGGCCCTGCTGGTCTCGTCCTTCCTGTTCGGCGCGGGTGTCACCACCTGCCAGCCGGCGCTCGCCACCATGATCGTCCGCTGCTCGACCGCCGCGACCAGGTCGCACGCCTTCGCGCTGCAGTTCACCCTGATCAACCTGGGCATGGGCATCGGCGCGCTGGTCGGCGGCCAGATCGTGGACGTCGCCGACCCGGCCAGCCTGACCCGGCTGTTCACCATCGAGGCCGTCACCTTCCTGGGCCTGGCCCTGGTCACCGGCAGCGCCCGGATCCCGAACGCGGCCCCGGTCCTGGTCCCGGGCGCGGCCAAGGGCCCCCAGGGCCTGCGGGCGCTGGTCGCCGACAAGGCGATGCTGCGGCTCTGCGTGCTCGCCGGGCTGATCTTCTTCACCTGCTACGGCCAGTTCGAGTCCGGTGTCGCGGCCTTCGCCACCGACACCGTCGGCACCGCTCCCTCCACCCTGGGCATCGCCATCGGCGCCAACGCGCTGACCATCGTCGTGCTGCAGATGTTCGTGGTGCGGATCACCGCCCGCCGCCGGCGCACCACCGCGATGGCCGCGGCCGGCGTGGTCTGGCTGGGTGCCTGGGCGATGGCCCTGGTGGCCGGCCTGATCCGGACCGAGACCATGGCCGCCACGGTCGCGATCGTCTCGATCTACGCCCTGTTCGGGGTGGGCGAGTCGCTGCTCGCCCCCACCCTGGGCCCGATCGTCGCCGATCTCGCCCCGGCCCGGCTGCTCGGCACCTACAACTCCGGGTACGCCCTGGTGAAGCAGGTCGCGATCGCGGTCGGCCCGGCCGTCGGCGTGCTGCTGGTCGGCTCCGGCACCTGGCCGCTCTACCTGGCGGCGATGGCCGGCTCCACCGTGCTGATCGTGGTCCTGGCGCTGCGGCTGCGCCCGTACCTCACCGCCGTCCAGGACAACGCGGCCCCGGCCGTCGTTCGGACGACCCTCCCGGTCCGGGAGCTCCAGACCGCGGCGTGACGCCCGGCCTGACATGCCACGACTGCGCCGTCCGGGTCACCTGGACGGCGCTCGTCGCGCTTGGATTCGTGACCACCGGCACATAGTGTCAGTGGCTGTTGACCGTCCGGCTCCGACCGGCACAGGCGAGACAGGCGAAATCGGCGAGGCTATGACGCAAGCGGCGCTCACGCACCCACCCGCACCAGCGGCCCCCGCAGCCCCCGTACCGGCCCGTCGGGGGCTGCCGCGCTGGGCGGCCGAACGGGCCGGCTGGCTCGGGCCGATCGGCGTGGCGCTCTTCGCCGGACTGCTGCGGTTCTGGAACCTCGGCTACCCCAACGCCTTCGTCTTCGACGAGACGTACTACCCCAAGGACGCCTGGTCGCTGCTGCGACAGGGCTACGAGGGCACCTGGCCGGACAGTGCCAACGCCGACATCCTGGGGGTGCCGCAGCGCATCCCGCTCACCTCCGCGCCGGAGTTCATCGCCCACCCGCCACTCGGCAAATGGGTCATCTCGCTCGGCGAATGGGGCTTCGGCCTGCACCCCTTCGGCTGGCGTTTCATGACCGCGCTGCTCGGCACGGTGACCGTGCTGATGCTGGCCCGGATCGGCCGCCGGCTGTTCGGCTCCACCCTGATCGGCTGCACCGCCGCCCTGCTGATGGCCGTCGACGGGCTCCAGCTGGTGATGAGCCGGGTCGGCCTGCTGGACGGCGTCCAGATGTTCTTCGTGCTCGCCGCCTTCGGCTCCCTGCTGGTCGACCGCGACCGCACCCGGGCCCGGCTGGCGTCCGCCCGCGACGGCGCGCGGCCGGACGGCGACCGGATCCGCCTCGGCCCGCGCCCCTGGCGGATCGCCGCCGGGGTCGCGCTCGGCGCCGCCTGCGCGGTCAAGTGGAACGGCGTCATGGTGCTCGCCGCGTTCGGCCTGCTCACCGTGCTCTGGGACCAGTCCGGCCGCCGCTGGGCCGGCGCCCGCCGCCCCTGGCGCTCGATGCTGCGCCGGGACGCGCCGCCCGCCCTGCTCGCCATGGTCGGCTCGGCCCTCGTGGTGTACGTCGGCTCCTGGGCCGGCTGGCTCGCCACCGGCGGCCGCACCGGCGGCGGGTACGACCGGCACTGGGCCGACGACCGGGCCGGCCTCTCCGCCGACAGCTTCCTCGGCATCCCGCTGCCGCAGGTCCCGATGAGCTGGGTGCCGGCGCCGCTGCGCAGCCTCTGGCACTACCACGCCCAGATGTACGACTTCAACACCGGCCTGAGCACCCCGCACACCTACCAGTCGAACCCGTTCAGCTGGCTGGTCCAGGGCCGCCCGGTCTCCATGTACTGGGAGCAGGTGCCGAACGGGCAGCAGGGCTGCACGGCCTCCGGCGGCTGCGCCGCGCAGATCCTCGGCCTCGGCACCCCGCTGCTCTGGTGGACGGCCTGCTTCGCCCTGGCCTACCTGCTCTGGCGCTGGTTCTTCCGCCGGGACTGGCGCTCGGGCGCGGTGCTCTGCGGCGTCGCCGGCGTCTACCTGCCGTGGTTCCAGTACCAGGAGCGGACGGTCTTCTCGTTCTACATGGTGGTGCTGGTGCCCTTCCTCTGCCTGGCCGTGGCGCAGATGCTCGGGGCGATGCTCGGCCCGGCCGGGTGCTCGCCCGAGCGGCGCCGGGTGGGTGCGGCCGGGGCCGGGCTGATCGTGCTGGCGATCGTGGCCTGCTTCGCCTTCTTCTATCCGCTCTACACGGCGGAGGTGATCCCCATGACGTCCTGGCAGGACCGGATGTGGTTCACCAGCTGGATCTGAGGCATGGCGCTCGCGGCGGCCGCGGGGAACCAGCTGCTGCCGGTCACCCCCCTGCTGGGGGTGGTGGCCGCCGTGCTGCTGGCCGCCGCCGTGGCGGTGGCCGGGTGGGGCCTGCTCGGGCACGGCCACGCGGTGCTGCGGGCCGGGCTGCGCGCGGCGGCGCAGCTGGCCGCCGTCGCGCTGGTGATCACCTGGGTGGTCGGCTCGCTCTGGTGGTCGGCGCTGTTCGTGCTGCTGATGTTCGCGGTCGCGGTGCGCACCGCCGGGCGGCGGCTGACCGCCGGCCCGCAGTGGGTCCGGGCGGCCGTGCCGATCGGCGCCGGGGTGCTGCCGGTGCTCGGGCTGCTGCTGGGGGTCGGGCTGCTGCCGCCGAAGGGCCTCTCGGTCATCCCGGTGGCGGGCATCCTGATCGGCGGCGCGCTCACCGCGACCTCGCTGGCCGGCCGGCGTGCCCTGGACGAGCTGCGCCAGCGGCACGGCGAGGTGGAGGCGGCGTTCGCGCTGGGCTTCGAGGAGCGCGACGCCCGGCTGGAGATCTGCCGGACGGCCGCCGCGACCTCGCTCGTCCCGGCCCTCGACCAGACCAGGACGGTGGGCCTGGTCACGCTGCCCGGGGCGTTCGTCGGCATGCTGCTCGGCGGCGCCTCCCCGGTGCAGGCCGGCGCCGTGCAGCTGTTCGTGCTGGTCGCTCTGCTGGCGGTGGAGTCGGTGGCGGTCGTCGTGGTGCTGGAGCTGGTCGCCCGCGGGCTGCTGGGCGCCTCGCCGCCCGGCGCCGTCGGGTAGGCTTGGCGCGTTGAAGGGGAGTAGCCCTCCACCGGACCGTCGACATACTGGCCCCTCGGGGCCCGGCGCCCGGGGCATCTGTCAGCTGGATGCCGGCGAGACCTTCGGCCGCAGTGCTGTGATGTTCTGACCAGCGCTGTCGGGCCGGAGCGACCCCTCACGGAGCTGCCGAGGCCGGGCAGCCCGACCCTGAGGGATACCGAACCCCCGATGAGCCTGACCGTAGCCGCGATCACCTTCGGCATCGTCTTCCTGTCCGAACTGCCGGACAAGACCGCCCTGGCCAGCCTGATGCTCGGCGCCAAGTACCGGGCGAGCTATGTCTTCGCGGGCATCGCCGCCGCCTTCGCCCTCCAGGTCGGCATCGCCCTGGTCGCCGGGCACCTGCTCGCGCTGCTCCCGCACCGCTGGGTGGAGGGAGTCACCGGCCTGCTGTTCCTGGCCGGGGCCGCGATGCTGCTCTTCCACGGCGGCGGTGACGACGAGGACGGCCACGCCGCCAAGGAGCCGTCCGCCAACAGCTTCTGGAAGGTCGCCGGGGCCAGCTTCGTGGTCGTGGCGATCGCCGAGTTCGGCGACCTCACCCAGATCATGACCGCCAACCTCGCGGCCAAGTACGCCGACCCGCTCGCCGTCGGCCTCGGCGCCTGGCTGGCGCTCTGCGCCGTCGCCGGGATCGCCATCCTCGGCGGCCAGAAGCTGCTGAAGCACGTCCCGATGAAGATGATCATCCGGGTGGCGGCCGGGATCATGGTGCTGATGGCCGGGTTCAGCATCTTCCAGGCGATCACCGGCTGACCGGGGGTCAGCAGGTACCCGGGTCGCTCTCCAGGGCGGCCCGGGTCTTCGGCCCGTAGAAGGCGCCGCTCGGACCCGTCTCGCCCTTGATCTTGAAGCTGCGCTGGTAGTCGCCGAGCACCGTCGCGGTCCACCAGTCGAAGGTGCTGGTGGCGATCGACTTGTCGACGAATCCGCACGAGGTGGCCGCGAGCCGCAGCTGCATGTCCTTGACGTCCGCCCCGGTCATCCCGCGCTCCAGCACCCGCACCGTCGGTGTCGGGGCCGGGGTGGTCGCCGTCGGAGTCGGCGCGGCGGTGGCCGTCGGGGTCGGCGCGGTGGAGGTGGGGGCCGGCGCCGGGGGAGCCGCCGGGACCGGAGTGCTCGTCACGGCCGTGGCGCTCGGCGCCGCCGGCCGGCTCGTGGTCGGTCTGGCCGTCCTGCTCGGGGACGGGCTCGGGGCCTCGCTGGTGGACGGTGGCGCGCTCGGGCTCGGCGCCGGGGCGGTCGGGTCGACCGGGACGGGCGCCAGCGTCGTGGAGGGGGCGGGCTGCGCCCGGTCGCCCGGCTCGGCGGAGGGCGTCACCGCGTACGCCAGGCCGACGGTGAGCACCAGCAGCCCGGCGCCGGCCGCGGCCAGCAGGCCCTTGCGCCGGGCGGGCATGCCCTCCTCGGCCTGCTCCGCCGTGCGCCGGGCGGCCCGGCCGCCGGTCGGCCCCGGGGCGTCGGGCGCCGCCGGGTGGAACGGGAAGTAGCCGATCTCGGCGCCGTCGGCCGGGGGCTGTCCCACCGTCGGCCCGGGGCCCGGCGGCGGCACCGACATCACCGGCGGGAGCACGGTCGTCGCGTAGGCGTCCGCGTCCGGCCCGGCCGGTCGCGCCGGCGGGCCGTCAGCGGCCTGGGCGGGCGGCAGCACGGTGGTGGCGAACGGGTCCGCGGGGGCGCCGGCCGGCGGGGCGTCCACGATCGGGCCGAGGGCCTGCGGCACGTACGGGCGGACCAGCGGCGGGCCTTCGAGGTGCGGGAGGACGGCGGTCTCGGTCAGGCCCGGATCCGGGAGGCACCGGCACCCGGCGGAGCGCGCGGTGCCGCACGTCGGGCAGTGCTGGTCCGGCATCGCCGGTCCTCCTCGGTCTCGAATCGTCTTCCGCCCGCCCCGGAGGGGTGTCCCCGGGGGCGAACGCGCCTGATTATGCAGGACGGTCCCAGGGGTGGACAGGGGCGTCCGGGCCACCGCGGGGGTGTTGTGACGGTTGGTGGTGGTTGTGACCCGATGAACGGCCGGCCGGTCGGCGACGTCCCCCGAACGGCCGCCGTTCTTACGTTCGGCTCAACTGAACGGCGCAGACCGGGGCATTTCTGACAGCATGGTGGCTGGGAGTGATCATCCGCACGGACCCCGCCGACCGGGATCCGCGACCCCTGGAGTCTCCATGACGGATCCGATCGCCGCGTCCGACCGCGGCCCGGCCGGCGAGCCCGGGCCGCCGGAGGTCACCGCCCCCAACCTCTGGGTGCCGATCGGCGCGCTGCTGCTGGCGATGCTGCTGGCCGCGCTCGACCAGACCATCGTCTCCACCGCGCTGCCCACCATCGTCAGCGACCTCGGCGGCCTGGAACACCTCTCCTGGGTGGTCACCGCCTACATGCTGGCCTCCACGGCGGCCACCCCGCTCTGGGGCAAGCTCGGCGACATGTACGGCCGGAAGCGCTTCTTCCAGGCCTCGATCGTGATCTTCCTGGTGGGCTCGGTGCTCTGCGGCATCGCCCAGAACATGGGCGAGCTGATCGCCTTCCGGGCCCTCCAGGGCCTCGGCGGGGGCGGGTTGATGGTGCTCTCCCAGGCGATCGTCGGTGACCTGGTCTCACCCCGGGACCGCGGCAAGTACCAGGGCCTGTTCGGCGCGGTCTTCGGCGTCACCAGCGTGCTCGGACCGCTGCTCGGCGGACTCTTCGTGGACAACCTCAGCTGGCGCTGGGTCTTCTACATCAACCTGCCGGTGGGGGTGGTCGCCCTGGTGGTGATCGCCGCCGTCCTGCACGGGACGGAGGTGAAGCGCCGGCACCGGATCGACTACCTGGGCACGGTCCTGATCGCCTCGGTGGCCACCTGCCTGGTGCTGATGACCTCGCTCGGCGGGACGACCTGGGCCTGGAGCTCCTGGCAGATCGTCGGGCTCGGCGTGCTGGGCGTCGTCCTGCTGGTCGCCTTCGTCCTGGTCGAACGGACCGCGGCCGAGCCGGTGCTGCCGCTGCGGCTGTTCCGCTCCCGGACGTTCAGCCTGGTCGCGGTGATCTCCTTCGTGGTCGGCTTCGCGATGTTCGGCGCGCTCACCTACCTGCCGACGTTCCTCCAGGTGGTCATGCAGGTCTCGCCGACCATGTCCGGCATCCACATGCTGCCGATGGTGCTGGGGATGCTGTTCACCTCGATCGGCTCCGGCCAGATCGTCGCCCGGACCGGCCACTACCGGGCCTTTCCGATCGCCGGAACGGCCGTCACCACGGTGGGCCTGCTACTGCTCTCCGGCCTGGACGAGCACAGCAGCACCTTCGAGATGAGCTGCTACTTCCTGGTCTTCGGCCTGGGCCTCGGCCTGGTGATGCAGGTGCTGGTGCTGATCGTGCAGAACTCCGTCGGCTACCAGGACCTGGGCGTGGCCACCGCCGGCGCCACCTTCTTCCGGTCCATCGGGGCGTCGTTCGGCGTCTCCATCTTCGGCACCGTGTTCGCCTCCGGGCTCAACAGCCGGCTCTCCGACGCGCTCGCCTCCGGGGTCCCGGTGCCGGCCGGCTTCGACCCCGGCGCGATCACCTCCGACCCCCGGGTGATCGCCGCCCTGCCGGCCGCCACGCAGGACGCGATCTACCACGCGTACTCCGAGTCGATCACCCGGGTCTTCCTGTACGCGGTACCGGTGGCGTTGGTCGCCTTCGTGCTGTCGCTCTTCCTGCGGGAGCAGAAGCTGCGCTCGACGGTGACCGCTCCCGACCTGAGCGAGTCGATCGGCCTCAATCCGGTGGAGCGCTCCTCGCTGGACGAGATCGCCCGCTCCCTGTCGGTGCTGAGCACCCGGGAGGCCCGGCGCGACCTGTTCCGGCGGATCACGGAGGGCGCCGGGCTCGACCTCAAGCCGGCCTCCAGCTGGCTGCTGCTGCAGATGCACCACCACGGGTCGGCCGAGCCCGCCGAACTGGCGGAGCGCCGGATCGTGCCGCTCGCGGTCGTCGAGGAGGCCGCCCGGGAGGTCGAGGACCGGGGGCTGGCCGCGCGCACCGGCGGCCTGCCGCTGCGGCTCACCGAGCCGGGGGAGGCGGCGGCGGTCCGGCTGGTGGCGGCCCGCCGTGAGCAGCTCTCCGAACTGCTCGGGGACTGGGACGAGAAGCAGTACGCGGACCTGGCGGAGCTGCTGACCAAGCTCTCCGCCGCGCTCTGCGCGGACGAGCGCGACCGGCCGGACCGGGCCGGGGCGGAGCCCGCGGAGCGGCGATCGGTGTAGGGGGTGGGTGCCTCGGTGGGGCGTCGGGCGTGCCGGGGGGTGCCTTGGGGTGGCTTGGGTGGCTTGGTGGTGCGTCAGGGGGTCCCGAACCACCGGGGCGTGTCGAGCCGGAACGGGTCGCCGGGGGCGAGGGCGCGCAGGTCCGTCTCCAGGGCGCGCAGTCGCTCCTCACCGAGGGTGTCGGACCACTGGGCGCGCAGTTCGTCGAAGATCCGGGCGGACCGGACCAGGCAGTCCACGCCCCGGGCGGTGAGCCGGACCACCTTGCGGCGGGCGTCGGCGGGGTCGCTGCCGCGCTCGACGTAGCCGAGCTGTTCGAGCTGTTCGACGGTCTTGCCGGCGGCCTGCTTGGAGACGCCGAGGCGGCGGCCGAGTTCGACGGCGGTGGTGCCGTCCGGCCCGATCGCCTGGAACACGAAGCCGTGCATCGGCCGCAGGTCGGGGTGGCCCTCACGGGCGATCCGCTCGTGCAGCTCGTCGATGATCAAGCGGAAGGCGAGCAGCAGTCGCAGCGGCAGCTCGAAGCCGGGGGGAGCGGAGTCGCTTGACACGATAGACAACCTCATTGACCATATAGACAACGTCATTGACCATTCTAGGGGGCCACGCCCATGTCCGTCATCCGCCGTACCGAAGCCCGTCGTACCGAGACGCCCAACGCCGCCATGACCACCCTCGCCTCACCCACCCAGGGCGGCAGCGCGCTCGCGATGTGGCGCGTGGAGATGGCCGCCGGCGGCCAGGGCCCGCTGCACGTCTTCGACGTCGAGCAGGTCTGGACCGTCCTGACCGGCGCCCTGTCCGTCGAACTGGGCGAGGACGCCTTCGCGCTGGCGGCCGGCGACACGGCCGTGCTGCCCGCCGGTGTGGCGCGCCGGATCTCCGCCGGGGAAGCCGTCACCGCGCTGGTCGCCGCGCCGGGCGGGGCCCGGGTGTCCGTCGCCGGCCGGCCCGAGGAGGAGCCCTTCGTCCCCGGCTGGATCGCCTGATCAACGGGCATTGGCCCCCGCACCGCCCCTTCCGGAGCGGTGCGGGGGCCGCTGGAGGTTCGGCGGCCGCCGGGGCTGTCGTTCCAGGCGGAGGTGGCCGCCGCGGTCCAGCTGGTCGACCATGCCCAGGAGGCCCCGTCGTTGCGCGGGTTCGGGGTCAGGCTGCCGCGACTTCGGGACGCGCCACCGCTCGGTCGGGGAGACGTTCCGCGCCTGCCGCCACCCGCTTGTGGGGCAGGATGGAGCCATGAGCGTAGTCAAGATCAACGTACTGACCGTCCCCACCGAGCAGCGCGAGGTGCTGGAGAAGCGCTTCGCCTCCCGCGCGGGCTCCGTGGAGAACTCCGACGGCTTCGAGTGGTTCGAACTGCTCCGCCCGGTCGAGGGCACCGACAACTACCTCGTCTACACCCGGTGGGCCGACGAGGAGTCCTTCAAGGCCTGGATGGAGGGCCCCATGCAGGCTGCCCACCGCCAGGGGCCGCCGCCCGCCGAGGGCGAGGCGCCGCAGCGCCCGGCGGCCTCCGGCTCGACCCTCTGGTCCTTCGAGGTCGTCCAGTCGGCCGGCCCGAAGGGCTGATCGCTTCCCTCGGGCCCTCTCCTCGCACGGGTTTCGCGGGGGAGGGCCCGAACCGCGTTCTCAGCCGCCCGCGATGACGGCGAGGTGGGCGGCGGCCGACCGGGACGGGCCGTCGAGGGGCGCCGTGCCCTTCGCCGCCGTGCCCTTCGTCGCCGTGCCGAGAGAAGCTGCCCGAGGCGACGCCAGGGTCTCCGGGTCCGGCCTCTTCCCTTGATCAGAAGCGGTTCGGGTCCTCATCAACAGGAGGGGTCTGCGTCGGGGTCGCCCGATCCGCCTCGATGGCGCCGGCCGCCTCGGCTGCTTCCCGGAAGGTGACGACCGCCTCGCCGTTCTCCCGCGCCCATGCGGTGAGCATCCTGATGGGCTCCTCCAGGGTTCGCCCGAGATCGGTCAGGCCGTACTCCACGCGCGGCGGCGCCTCGGCGTACGCGTGCCGCTCGACCAGCCCGTTGGCCTGGAGCCGGCGCAACGTCTGGGTCAGCACCTTGCGCGAGACGCCGCCGCTCAGCTCGACCAACTCGCCGTGACGCAACGGGCCGTCGGTCAGCGCGAAGAGCGTGACCATGGACCACTTGCTGGCGATGATCTCCATGGCCAGGAGAGCGGGACAGTCGGCGAGGAAGGCGATTCCCGGTCGCAGGCTCATGACCCGAAGGTTACCTGGAGGTACCTGATGGCCGCCTATCGTCGTGGAGGTGCGCACGCCTCTTACTCGCATCGCATGATTGAGGTCCAGCCATGTTCGTCTCACTCGCCGTCGTCACCGTGGTCATGTCGGCGCTTCTCCTGGCATCGGCCGGGGCCAAGGCTCTGCGGACGCGGCACATCACCGAGCAGATGTCCACACTCGGACTGTCGCAGAGCATGATGGCCTTCCTGATCGGCGCTCAGATCGCGGGCGCGGCCGGTGCGATCGCCGGACTCCGGTGGGGCCCCGTCGGGATCGCCGCCGCGATAGGCCTTTCGCTCTACTTCGCCGGGGCGGTCGCCTTCCACCTGCGCGTCGGCGACCGCAGGGGCGCGTCTCCGGCGGCGGTCCTCACCATCGTCTCCGTCGCCCTGGTCGTGCTGCGCGCCGCCACCCTCTGACAGCGGACGGCCGGTCCGGCGCCGGCCTCGACCGTGCCGAGTCTCCTCCGAGGGCGGCCACCGGTGGGCGTCATGAGTTGTCGTCGACCACGATGATCAGCCGGTGACCGTGGACCACAGCGGGTCAACGGCCGGCTGCTGTGGGGGAGGCGTTCCAGGCCGCCAAGCGCCTGGTCACAGTTCGGCCGCGTTGCCCCCGGTGCTTCTCGCGGGTTTCGGCCGTCCTGCCCGTCGAGGTGGTGTGCCCCGGATTCGGCCGGGGCGCACCACCGTTCAGGGGGTGGGCGGTGGGCGGAACTCGACCGGGGCGGCGAAGGCGGCGCGGCGGGTGGCCCGGCGGAGGGCGCGGAGGACGGTGGTGCCGAGGGTGAGGCAGAGGACGACGGTGAGGACGGCGCGGGGGAGGTCCCAGCCGAGGGAGGTGGTGAGGCAGTAGGCGGCGAAGCGGACCAGGTTGGCGCTCACGTCGTCCCCCGGGACGAAGGAGATCGAGCCGGACAGGCCGGCGATATAAGGCCAGCCCTGGAGGTTCATCACCGTGCCGTAGAGCAGTGAGGCGACGGCGCCGTAGCCGGCGAGCAGGGCGAGTTCGCGGCGGCCGCGCAGGGTGGCGGCGCCCGGGAGCAGGCCGGCGCCCAGGCAGACCCAGCCCATGGCGAGCATCTGGAACGGCAGCCAGGGGCCGACCCCGCCGGTCAGCAGCGCGGAGGCGAACATCGAGAGCGAGCCGAGGACGAAGCCGAAGCCGGGGCCGAGGACCCGCCCGGCGAGCACCATCAGGAAGAACATCGGCTCCAGGCCGGCGGTGCCCGCGCCGAGCGGGCGCAGCGCGGCACCCGCCGCGGCCAGGACGCCGAGCAGGGCGACCGACTTGGCGTCCAGGCCCGGCGCGCCGCCGCCGGCCGTGCGGCCCTCGGAGATCTGGGCGATCACCACCGCGAGGAGGAGCGGCAGGAGCAGGGCGAACAGCCAGGGGGCGTCGGTGGAGTGGCCGACCAGGGCGGAGTCGGTGGCGGCGAGCAGCGGCCAGCCGAAGGCGGCCACGCCGACCGAGGAGGTGAGCAGCAGGGTGGCGATCGAGCGGCGGCCGAGGGGGACGGGGCGGTTCCCCGCGCGGGGGGTGCGGTTCGTCCGGCTTGGGTTCGTTCGGCTTGGGTTCGTTCGGCTTGGGTTCGTTCGGCTTCGGGGCATTCGGCTTCGGTTCATTCGGCGCTCCCGGCGAGGGCCCGTTCGACCTGGTGGACGGTGAGCCAGGGCCCGGGCGCGAGGATCTTGGAGACCTGCGGGGCGAAGGTGGGGGAGGAGACCACCACCTCCGGGGTCGGGCCGTCCGCGACGATCTCTCCGTCGGCCAGGATCACCGTGCGGTGGGCGAGTTCGGCGGCGAGTTCGACGTCGTGGGTGGCGAGCAGGACGGCGTGGCCCTCGGCGGCGAGCGTCCGCAGGATCTCCACCAGGCGGGCCTTGGCGGCGTAGTCGAGACCCCGGGTGGGCTCGTCGAGCAGGATCAGCGGCGGCCGGGCGGTGAGCACCACGGCCAGTGCCAGAGTGAGCCGTTGGCCCTCGGAGAGGTCGCGCGGGTGGGTGGCGTCGGCGATGCCGGGCAGTAGCCGCTCCACCAGGGCGCGGCAGGTACCCGGGTCGGCGCCCGCGTCGCCGTCCGCCGCGGCGCACTCACCGGCGACGCTCTCCCCGTACAGCAGGTCGCGCGGGTCCTGCGGGACGAGGCCGACCTGGCGGATCAGCTCGGCGGGCCGGGTGCGGTGCGGGGTCCGGCCGCCGACCCGGACGCTGCCGGCGGCGGGGGCGTGCAGGCCGACCAGGGCGCCGAGCAGGGTGGACTTGCCGGCGCCGTTGCGGCCCATGAGTGCCGTGATCTCCCCGGGGTGGAGGGCGAGGTCCACTCCGCGCAGAGCCGGGACGGGGCCGCGCTCGACGGCGAGGCGGTCGGCGGTGGCGAGCGGGGCGGTGGCCGGGTCGGTGGGTGCGGCGGCGGGGCGCAGGCCGTCCAGTCGGGTGCGGAGGGTGGCGGCCTTGCGGCGGGCGTCGCGGACCGTGAGCGGCAGCGGGGTCCATCCCGCGAGCCGGCCGAGGCCGACCACGGGCGGGTGGACGGGTGAGTGCGCCATCACCTCGGCCGGTTCGCCGAGGACGGGCGGGGCGCCGGGCGTCAGCAGCAGGACCTGGTCGGCGTACTGCACGACCCGCTCCAGCCGGTGCTCCGCCATCAGGACGGTGGTGCCCAGGTCGTGGACCAGGCGTTGCAGGACCGCCAGCACCTCCTCGGCGGCGCCCGGGTCGAGGGCCGAGGTGGGCTCGTCCAGCACCAGGACCCGCGGGTGGACGGTGAGCACCGAGCCGATGGCGACGCGCTGTTGCTGGCCGCCGGAGAGCGAGCCGAGCGCGCGGTCGCGCAGATCGGCGAGGCCGAGCAGGTCGAGCGTCTCCTCGACCCGGCGCCGCATCACGTCCGGCGCCAGGCCCAGCGACTCCATGCCGTAGGCGAGTTCGTCCTCGACCGTGTCGGTGACGAAGTGGGCGAGCGGGTCCTGGCCCACCGTGCCGACCAGGTCGGCGAGTTCGCGCGGTCGGTGCTCGCGGGTGTCGCGCCCGGCGACGGTCACCCGGCCGTGCAGCACGCCGCCGGTGAAGTGCGGGACGAGGCCGCTGACGGTGCCCAGCAGGGTGGACTTGCCGGAGCCGGAGGGGCCAACCAGCAGGCAGAGCTCCCCTTCGGGGACGGTCAGGTCGACGCCGCTGAGCGCCGGAGCCTCGGCGTCGGCGTACTGGACGGAGACCTGCTCGAAGGTGATCACGAGGCCCTCCGGGGCGGGTGCGGGGTGACGAACGCCGGTACCAGGCCGATCAGTACGGCGAGGACGGCGGTCAGGGGCAGGGCGGGAGCGGTCGGCGGGACGACGGTCGGGGCGAAGGCGGCGGGATCGAGGGCGGAGAGCCAGATCGTCAACGCGGCCACGGCGGCGCCCGATCCGGCGGTCAGCCACTCGGGGAGGGCCCACGGGTCGGGGCGGTAGCGCGTCCGGGGGGAGCGGCGGCCGCCGAGCAGCAGACCGGCGAAGGCCGCGGCCAGGCCGAGCAGCAGGACGGGCGCCGCCCAGCCGGCACCGCCGGCGGTGAGCAGTCCGTAGGCGGCGAGGCAGATCCCGAGCAGGCCGGACAGGGTGAGCGCGGCGGTGGTGCGGGCGAGGCGGGGCGGGACGTCGGTGGTGCGGCCGAAGCCGCGGGTGTCCATCGCGGCGGCCAGTGCGACCGAACGCTCCAACGCGCCTTCCAGGACGGGCAGTCCGACGCTCAGCACGGCGGCCACGCCCCGGTCGGTGCGCCCGCGCAGACGGCGGGCGGCGCGCAGCCGCTGCACGTCGGCGACCAGGTTGGGCGCGAAGGTCATCGCGACCACGACGGCCACGCCCGCCTCGTAGAGCGCGCCGGGCAGCGAGCGCAGCAGGCGGGTCGGACTGGCGAGGGCGTTCGCGGCGCCGACGCAGACCAGCAGGGTGGCCAGCCGCAGCCCGTCGTAGAGCGCGGCGAGCAGGCCCTCGACGGTGACCCGGCCGCCGATCCGGACGCCCTGCGCCCAGGCGGGCAGCGGTACTTCGGGGAGGGTGAGGAGGACGTGGGTGCCGGGGATCGGGGAGCCGAGCAGGACCGCGAAGACCAGGCGGATGCCGAGGACCACCAGGCCGAGGCGGAGGAACGCGCCGTAGGAACGGGACCACGGCGCGTCCCCGCGGCGGGCGGCCACGACGTAGCCGGCGACGGCGGCGAGCAGGAGGAGCAGCAGGGGGTTGGTGGTGCGGGTGGCGGCCGCGCCGAGGCCGAGTGCCCACAGCCACCAGGCGCCGGGGTGCAGTTGGCGGGGGCCGAGCGGGGTGCGGGCGGCGCGCGGGGTGCGGCGGGGAGGCCGGGGGAGGCGGGCGCGGCGCGGGGGGTGGGGCTGGCCGGGGGCGCGGGGTGTGGTCACGGGGTGGGGTCCAGGTCGGGGCGGGTGGGGGAGAGGGTGGGGTGCGAATGCGAGTGCGGGTGCAGGTGTGGGGGCGGGGGCGGGGGCGGGGCGGGGTTGGTGGTAGGGGGGGGGGCCGGCAAAAAAACCGCGCGGGGGGCGGGGCGGTGCACCGGTGTTGGGGGGGGGGCCCGCGATGGGGTGGGGGGCCGGGGGGTTTCCGCGGGGGGGGGGCGGGCGCCGCGGGGGGGGGGGGGGGCGGCCGCGGAGTAGGAAGTCGGCTGGGCCGACTTCCTACTCCGGGCGCTTCCTGCGGCCTTGTCCACGTTTCTGCGGGCGGGGCCCTGCTTTCGCTTGGGGCCCGGGGTTTCTGTAGACCGGTCGGTATATGTAGACCGGTCTACAGGGATGGGCTGATCTCTATGTAGACCGGTTGGTATAAAGGTCCCGATCCGGCCCGGGGTGTGGCTGGGGGCCCGCTGGGCCCGGACCCGGCCCGGACCCGGCCCGGGGGCCGGGTTGGGCTGACGGGCCGGGCGCGTGGTGCGCGCCCGGCCCGGTACCCCTTCTATGCAGACCGGTCTACATAGGTGGACCGGTCTACATATTCGGCCCGACTCAGCGGCGACGGCGGGCCTGCCAGACCGCACCGGCGGCCAGGGCGGCAACCAGGACGGCCCCCGCGATCAGGCCGATGTCGGGGCCGCTGCCGTGGTCACCGTCGGCGGAGCCGCCCCCGGAACCGTCCCCCGCACCGTTCGCGGCCGGTTTGTTCGCCGCGCCGAGCTGGTCGCCGCAGCCGGACTTCGGGTAGCCGGCGATGGCACATAGCAGGCCGTTGGTGTCGTACCGCAGTGGTGGGGCGACGGCCGCCAGGACCTCGGCCGAGTTGGCACCGGTGGGCACGACCGCGCAGGCCGTGCGGAGTCCGGGCGGGGTCTCGCCGGGGGAGTCGGCGGGGGTGCCGAAGTCCAGGACGACGGCGACGCGTTTGCGCCCCGGCTGTTCGGCGGTACCGCCGCAGGTGGTGGCGAAGTCCCCGGCGGCACCGGGCCGGGCGGCCTCCCGGCCGCCGTCGGGGCTGACGGCGAAGCGCCACCCGTCCACGCCCCCGTCCTGCGGCACGTACACGGCCGGGCCCTGCTGCTGGTAGCCCCAGGCGCCGTCGGACCACTTCCAGAACGACCAGTACCGGTACCCGGCGGCCTGCGCGGGCGCCGCGCCGATGACCAGCAGGATCAGCACCCCGGCGATCAGTCCGGCGAGGAACCGGACGACCGCGGCCACCACCCGCCGACGCCGCTGGGGGTCGGCATAGGCCCACGCGCCACGAACAGCACCAGCGCGACCGACACCAGCGCGACCCGCACCGGCTTCGGCGGCGGGGGCGGTGGCCCGGGGGGTGCCGGGAATGGTCACAGCTTCTGGCCCCGCTTGCGCTGCAGGCTCAGCAGCAGCCCGCCGCCGATGCCGATCAGCAGGCCGACGCCGATCACCCACCACTGGCCGAAGCCGCCGTCCTTCTTCTTCTCGGCCGGCGCCGAGGAGGCGGGGGCGGAGGCCGCGCCGGTCGCCTTGGGCGCCGGGCCCAGCGCCGTCAGCTGCGCGACCAGGTCGCCGCCGAACGCGGCGGGGTCCCGCTGGGCGGCCTGGGCGACCAGCAGCAGGGTGGCGGTGGCCGAGGCGTCGGTGCCGCCCTTGGTCCAGGTGCCGCCCTCCGTGGCCAGCCAGTCCACCGCGCCGGTCGCCTGCTGCGGGTGCCCGCTCTGGATCAGGCCGAGCGCGGCCCAGGCGGTGGCGGTGTAGTCGGGGGTCGGGGCGGCCCCGGGCAGGGTCAGCGTCAGGTGCTGGTCACCGGCCGCGAGTTGGGCGGTGAGGTAGGCGCCGGCCGCCTCGGCGGAGTCCGCGCGCGCCACGAGCGGTTCCGTGGAGCCGTTCGCGCAGGGCAGGGCCTTGGGCGCGGCGTCCGTCCGGTTGGTGTTGGTGACCGGTAGCTTCCCGCCCGCCGCGGCGAGCGTGGCCTGGGCACTGGCCAGGGCGTTCGGGGCGAGCGCGCCGGCCGGGTCGGGCTGGTAGGCGAAGGCCCCGCGCTGGTCGGCGGGGGCGGCGCAGCCGAGCTGGAAGAGCGCCAGCCCGTCGTAGGCGCTCCGGCCCGCCTTGGCGACGGCCGCCGGGTCCAGCTTGGCGGCGAGCAGGGCGTTCACGGCCAGGCCGGTGGAGTTGGCGTCACCGGGGCTGCCGGGGTTGTAGGGCCAGCTGCCGTCCGCGTTCTGGTTGGCCTTGAACCACTGGACGCCCTTGTCGACGGAGTCCTGGTGGCCGCCGAGCGCGACCAGGGCCTGGACGGCGACGGCGGTGGCGTTGCTGTCCTCGGTCTTGGGGTCGCACGCGGCGGAGGCGTCCGCGCGGTAGGACGGCCAGCCGCCGTCCGCGCACTGCTGGCCGGTGAGCCAGGAGACGGCGGAGTCGGCCGGGGTCACCTTGGCGCCCGCCAGCGCGGTGAGGGCGAGGGACTGGCGCCACACGCCGTCGTACGTCGGGTCGCCCTTGCCGTAGAGGCCCTCGGGGACGGGCGCGGTGGCGCCGGCCGAGGGGCTGTCGGCGAGGGCCGGTGTGGCGGTGGCGCCGGCCAGCAGGGCGGCGGACAGGGCGGCGGCGCCCAGGCGGGCGGCGGTGAGCATGGTGGGGTTGAGCCTTTCGATGAGCGGTGGGGTGGCCCGGGTGGGCCGTTCCGTAGACCTCGACGGTGCCGGGTACAAAGGTGCCCGGCATGGCCGCTCGCCTCTCTCCGGGCACTCCGACTGCCCCGGCCGTCCAGCGCCGGGCTCACGGTTGCGGGTCAGTGCCGGATTCGCACCGGCTTTCCCCGGAGGAGAAGCGGGATGGAGTTGTCTTGCCCGTCGACTTTAGCCGCCGCGACCGTGACCGCCGTGCCTCCGGTCGCCGCGTGGAGGAGTCGGGGCGCCGACCGCGCCCGGGCCCCGGAGCCACCCCGGCCCCGAACCCACCCGAGCCCCGGAACCACCGACCCCGACCCACCCCGACCGACCCCGACCCACCCCGACCGATCCCGACCCACCCCGACCGATCCCGCCCGCGCCCCGAGAACAGGTTCCACTTCCCCGGCCCCTTCCCTGCCCCGCCCGCGGGCGGGGCATCAGGGCAGCGTGAGCAGCCGCGCTGCGGTGTGCAGATCGGCCCGGACCTCGGCGATCGAGGCCCGCCCGGAGAGCCAGGAGACCAGCGCCGAGTGCCAGGTGTGCTCGATCACCCGGACGGCCGCACGCTGGCTCTCGGTCGGCGGCCCGGACTGGCCGATCGCGTCCAGGATCAGCTGCCCGGTGGCCGAGCTCACCTGGTCCACCTCGGCGCTCACCGAGCGGTCGGCGAACGACAGCGCCCGCACCATCGCCTCGGCCAGCAGCGGTTCGCGCTGGAGCGCGTGGAACGCCCGGGTGAGCGTCTCGGCGACCCGCGAGGCCGCGTCCTGCTCGGCCGGCGGGTGCCGTCGGACCTGCTCCTGGAGGCCCTGCAACTGCTCCAGCATGACCGCGACCAGCAGATGGACCTTGGACGGGAAGTACCGGTACAGGGTGCCGAGCGCCACCTCCGCTCCCTCGGCGACCTCCCGCATCTGCACCGCCTCGTACCCGCCGCGGGCGGCCAGCCCGGTCGCGGCCCGCAGGATCCGCCGCCGCCGTTCGGCCTGGCGGGCGGTCAGCGGCGGGTCGGCGGACTGCCCGGCGGGCCCGGCGGGGCCGGGGGCGGCGGCGGGCACGGAGGTGACGGGCGGT
Source organism: Kitasatospora sp. NPDC059973 (assembly GCF_042737525.1). Classification (NCBI taxonomy): domain Bacteria; kingdom Bacillati; phylum Actinomycetota; class Actinomycetes; order Kitasatosporales; family Streptomycetaceae; genus Kitasatospora; species Kitasatospora sp. NPDC059973. The sequence goes on from NZ_JBHWUI010000061.1 coordinate 37,520, forward strand.
GGCAAGGGTGCTCCCGGGGCGCGAGAGTGACGGGGGGTGCTCCGGCCGGTCCGGCGGACGCTCCGGCAGTGCTCCGGCGTGGCGTGAATCACCAGCCCTGGCATCTGAGGAGAAGCTACGGGCCGGTATCTTCGAGGTCTCTCATTGTTCACATGGTCACGGGCGAACTCCACACCGCACTGAAACCTGATCTACTTTAGCGACCGGCAGCACAGACTTCAGCAAGGACGGGAGCCGACGATGACCGCGCAGCCGCTGCGGATTGCCCTGCTGTCGTACCGCGGCGACCCGTTCTGCGGCGGCCAGGGCGTCTACGTACGGCACCTCTCCCGCGAGCTGGCGCGCCTCGGCCACCACGTGGACGTGATCGGCTCCCAGCCCTACCCCGTCCTGGACGAGGTCGAGGGCCCCGGCTCGGTCCGCCTGGTCGAGCTGCCCAGCCTGGACCTCTACCGCGCCGACGACCCGTTCCGCACCCCGGGGCTCGCCGAGTACCGGGGCCCGGTGGACCTGCTGGAGTTCGCCACCATGCGCACCGGCGGCTTCCCCGAGCCGCTGACCTTCTCGCTGCGCGCCCGTCAGTACCTCGCGCTGCACAAGGGCCGTTACGACGTGGTGCACGACAACCAGACCCTCGGGTACGGGCTGCTCGGCCTCGCGCGGCACGGCTTCCCACTGGTCACCACGATCCATCACCCGATCACCGTGGACCGGCAGCTGGAGCTGGACGCGGCGCCGAGCCTGGCCCGCCGGCTGTCGCTGCGCCGCTGGTACGCGTTCACCCGGATGCAGCGCCGGGTGGCCGCCCGGCTGGACAGCATCATCACCGTCTCCGGCACCTCGAAGCGCGAGATCGCCGAGCACCTGGGCGCCTCGCCGGGCGCCGTCTCGGTGGTGCCGATCGGCGCCGACACCCGGCTCTGGTCGCCGTCCGAGCGGGTCGCCCGGGTGCCCGGCCGGATCGTCACCACCTCCAGCGCCGACGTCCCGCTCAAGGGCCTGGTCCACCTGGTCGAGGCGCTGGCCAAGGTCCGCACCGAGCGGGACGCGCACCTGGTCGTGGTCGGCAAGCCGCAGAAGGAGCGGGGGCCGGTCGCCGAGGCGGTGCGCCGCTTCGGGCTGGAGCGGTTCATCGAGTTCCGGCACGGCCTGACCGACGGGGAGCTGGTCGACCTGTACCGCTCGGCCGAGGTGGCCTGCGTGCCGTCGCTGTACGAGGGTTTCTCGCTGCCCGCCGCCGAGGCGATGGCCACCGGTACGCCGCTGGTCGCCACCACCGGCGGGGCGATCCCCGAGGTGGCCGGGCCGGACGGCGAGACCTGTCTCGCGGTGCCGCCGGGCGACGCGGGCGCGCTGGCGGCGGCGCTCGGCCGGCTGCTGGACGATCCGGCGCTGCGTCGCACGCTCGGTGAGGCCGGGCGCGAGCGGGTGCTCGCCCGGTTCACCTGGGAGCGGGCCGCCGCGCTGACCGCCGACAGCTACCGGGCGGCGATCGCCACCGGTGCCGGGCGGCGGGCCCGGTCCGGTCCGGGCTGGCGGTACGTGGCCTGACGGGTCGCCGGACCCGTCCGCGTCGGACCCGCCCGGGCGGATCCGGCGCTCCGCCGGACTCGGCCGGCCCGGCCGGGACCGGCCCGGCGTCACAAACGTTTGGTACCAGAGGAATGGGAGCCCGCAGTGCTGACCGTTGATTTCTCGCGCTTCCCGCTCGCCCCCGGCGACCGGGTGCTCGACCTGGGCTGCGGCGGGGGGCGGCACGCGTTCGAGTGCTACCGGCGCGGGGCCCGGGTGACCGCCCTCGACCAGAGCGCCGAGGAGATCGCCGAGGTCAAGAAGTGGTTCGCCGCCATGGCGGAGGCCGGCGAGGCTCCGGAGGGCGCGTCGGCGGTCGCGATGGAGGGCAACGCGCTGGCCCTGCCGTTCGAGGACGAGTACTTCGACAAGATCATCATCTCTGAGGTGATGGAGCACATCCCCGACGACAAGGGCGTGCTCAACGAGATGTTCCGGGTGCTCAAGCCCGGTGGGCTGCTGGCCGTCACCGTGCCGCGCTGGCTGCCCGAGAAGATCTGCTGGGCGCTCTCCGACGAGTACCACGAGGTGGAGGGCGGCCACATCCGGATCTACCGGGGCGACGAGCTGCTCGACAAGCTCAAGGACGCCGGTCTGGAGCCGTACGGCACCCACCACGCGCACGCGCTGCACTCGCCCTACTGGTGGATCAAGTGCGCGGTGGGGGTGGACAATGACAAGGCGCTGCCGGTCAAGGCCTACCACCAGCTGCTGGTCTGGGACATCGTCGGCACCCCGGTGATCAGCAAGCTCACCAAGGCCGCCGAGAAGGCCCTCAACCCGGTGATCGGCAAGAGCTTCGTCGCCTACGCCTCCAAGCCGAACCGCGCCGAGCCCATGGCGGACCTCGTCGAGCCCGCTGCCGGCCGCGCCGACGAGGCGGCGGACCGCGCCGACGCCGGGCGGGCGGGCGAGTGACCGCCGCCGTCCCCGAGGCGCTGCTGCTGGACGGGGTGCTCGACGCCGAACAGGCCGCCCGGACCGTCCGCAGCATCCTCGCCGAGCAGCAGGACGACGGCGCGATACCGTGGTTCACCGGCCACCACCTGGACCCGTGGGACCACACCGAGGCCGCGATGGCCCTGGACACCGCCGGCGAGCACGCCGCCGCCGAGGCCGCCTACCGCTGGCTGGCGGCCCACCAGAACCCCGACGGCTCCTGGTACGCCGCCTACGCGTACGGGCAGGACGTCCCGGACGGCACGGTCTCGGACGCGGCCAAGGAGACCAACTTCTGCGCCTACGTGGCGGTCGGCGTCTGGCACCACCACCTGAGCACCGGGGACGACGCGTTCCTGGACTGGATCTGGCCGGTCGTGCGGCGCGCCCTCGACTTCATCGTCGGCCTGCGGCTGCCGGGCGGTCCGATCTCCTGGCGGGTGGACGAGCACGGCGAGGCGCCCGACGAGGCGCTGCTGACCGGCTCCTCCAGCATCCTGCACGCCCTGCGCTGCGGTCTGGCCGTCGCCGACTACCTGGAGGAGCCGCAGCCCGACTGGGAGCTGGCGGCCGGCCGGCTGCGGCACGCCATCGCGCACCACCCCGAGCGGTTCCTGGACAAGGACCGCTTCTCGATGGACTGGTACTACCCCGTGCTCGGCACCGCGCTGCGCGGCCGGGCCGCGCTGGAGCGGATCGAACGGGACTGGGACCGCTTCGTCGTCCCCGGCCTCGGGGTGCGCTGCGTCAGCGACCGCCCCTGGGTGACCGGCGGGGAGAGCGCGGAACTGGCCATGGCGCTCTGGGCGGTCGGCGAGTCCGACCGCGCGGTCGAGATCCTGCGCTGGATCCAGAAGCACCTGCGGCACAGCGACGGCTCGTACTGGACCGGCTACGTGTTCGAGGACGACGCCATCTGGCCCGAGGAGCGCACCACCTGGACGGCGGGGGCGCTGCTGCTGGCCGTCGCGGCGCTCGGCGGCGACCCGGCCACGGTGACGGTCTTCGGCGGTGACCAGCTGCCCACCGGGCTGGTGGTCCAGGACTGCTGCTGAACGGCCGCCGCTGACCCGCCCGCACACCGCGGCGCACGCACGACGAACACGCACGGCGAAGGGGCGGGACCGGAGTCGATCCGGTCCCGCCCCTTCGCCGTGCCTGGCGGTGCGTCAGCCGCGCTGGATGCCGGTGGTGTCGGCCAGCAAGCCCTGGGAACCGTCCTGGAGCTGGGCGACCAGCGCGGCACCGCGCTGCTCGACCGCCAGGTACCAGGTGCCCGGGACGAGTTCACCGACCGGGGCGCCGGCCGGGTTGTCCTTCGGGGACAGCTGGCGCGGCGCCGGGACGGCGAACCAGAACGGCGCGAAGTCGGGCGCCGGAGCCTGCTGGGCCTGGGCCGGCTGCGCCTGGGTGGGCGCCGGGGCCTGGTGCGCGGCCTGCTGGGCGGCGGCGTGCTGCGCGGCCTGCTGCTGGGCGGCGTCCTGCGGCTGGCCGGCCTGCGGGGCCGGGTAGCCGTAGCCGCCGGGCTGGCCGCCGAACGCGGGCGACTGCACCTGCTGCGGGTCCTGGCCCGGGGCCGGGTAGCCGTACTGGCCGGGCTGGCCCGGCTGCGGGGCCGGGTAGCCGCCGGGGTAGCCCTGCGGGACGGCCGGCTTGTCGGTGACCAGCGGGGCCTTCAGCGCGGGCACCAGCGGACCGGCCGCGGCGGCACCGGCGAGGACCAGGAGCGAGATGACGGCCAGCCAGGCGCCGAAACCGTGGTCCAGACCCTTCGGGCCACCGCCCAGGGCCCAGATCGAGGTCCAGAGCGCGGCGACGGCGAACGCGATGCCCCACTGGTCCAGCCGCAGGCCGAGCACCTGGCGGGTGGCGGCGGCGGCGCCCTGGAAGCGCTGCACCAGGATCAGCACGGCGGAGAGGATGCCGAGCAGGAAGACCGAGGGCAGCACGGGGAACAGGACGCTGTCCCAGGCGTTCTGCGACGTGTCGCCGCAGTACCTGCCACTGCAGTCCACGGTCCAGTACGGCAGGAAGGAGGCGATGAAGAGCAGGACGGCCGCACCTGCGACGGCGGCGTCTCCCCTGGTGAGAGCGCGCAGATTCACTAACGTTCCCCTCGTTGGTGTGTCGTGGACGGCGGTTATCTCGCGGTCGGCTGACCGGTCCGGAAAACTCTGAACGGACCAGAAGCCTAGGGCCAACCGCCTCGCGGGTGCACAGCGGGCTCGGGAATGGGGCGAAGTCGTTGCAAACTGCGCGCGCCCGGTCCCATGCTGTCCACCTTCCGGCGGCGCGGGCCGGGCCGCCCGGGCCGGCTACCGCGTGGTCAGAAAGGCCGTCAGTGCGTCGGCGATCCCCTGGGCGGCCTGCTGGCGCCACTGAGGGTCCGTCATCCTTTTGGCGTCTGTCGAATTGCGCATGTTACCGCACTCGATGAACACCTTGGGCACGGTCGAGAGGTTCAGCCCGCCGAGGTCGGAGCGGGTGTCCAGACCCTGGCTCGCGATGTAGTCGGCGTACGGCTCGCCCGTCGCCGCGTGGAAGCTGTCGCGCAGCAGCAGGCCGAGCCGGTGCGAGGGCGCGACGATCGCGGAGTTGTCCGCCGTGCCCGCGACCACCCGGGCGGGCATGATCACGTGGAACCCGCTGCCGCCGGGCGGGCCGCCGTCCCCGTGCACCGAGACCGCCGCGTCGGCGTGCGCGGTGGCGCCCGCCTTCGCGCGCGCGTCGATGCACGGGCCCCAGGACTGGTCGCCGTCCTGCACCAGGACGACCGTCGCGCCCCGGGCGGTGAGGATCGCGCGGGCCCGGCGGGAGACGTCCAGGGTGTACTCGGCCTCGCTGTACCCGGCGTTGGTGGAGGTGCCGGTGGTGTCGCACTCCTTGCGGGCGTTGCCGATGTCGACCTGACGGTTGATCTCGGCGGTGTGCGCGGCGTTGCCGGGGTTGTGGCCGGGATCGAGCAGGACGGTCCGCCCGGCCAGCGCGGTGGCGGACCCGGCGCTCTCCGAGGCTGTCGGAGCGGCCGTCGGAGCGGTCGTCGGGTCGGCTGTCGGAGCGGCCTGGGCGGCCGTCGGCGGGTCGGCCGACGCGGTGGGGGCCCCCGGCGGGGAGGTGTCCGCCGGTGCGGAGAACGGCGCCGCGGAGAACGGCCCCGGCGGCGGGGCGGCGGCCCCGGCGGCGTGGGCGGCCGCGGTGTCGTCCCGGCCGCGGTCGGCGACGGCCTGCCAGCCCAGCCAGCCGGCCAGGCAGAGCGGCACCAGGACGGCGGCCACGGTGGTGGTGCGCAGCAGCCGGGAGCGGCGCGGCGGTTCGTCGTGCGGAGCGGCGGTGGTGCGGGTCACGGGTGGTTCAGATCCTGTCCTGGGTGCGCGCGGTCAGGCCGTACGGGTCGGCGATCGCCTTCCACTTCGTCACGAAGTCCCGCTTCGCCTGGGTGGCCTGCGGGTTGAGCTCGTCCGCGTGCTTCTTGTCGGCGGTGTTCGGGGCCGAGCCCGAGCAGCCCTGCGCGGAGACGGCGCGGGCCCAGCTGGCGTACGCCCGGTCGATGTCGGCGGACAGCTGCCAGGCGGACTTCAGCGACTGCACCGCGTCCGCGCCGCCGGGCAGGTCGGTGACGGTCAGCGTGGCGAGTTTGGCGAGCAGCTGGTCGCGCTGCTTGGCGCCGCTGTCGAAGACCTGCGCGGCGCTGTCGATGTCGGCCTTGGCGGGGCAGCTGCTCACCTTGGCGACCGCGCTGCCGATCGGCGCCTTCGCGCTCTCGCCCTGGGTCAGCAGCTCGTCCAGGGCCTTGGCCTGCTCCGGCGCGCCCGGCCCGGCCGCGCCGGAGGTCGGGCTCGCGGAAGCGGACGCGGTGTCGGTGGCGGCGGGACTCGGCGCGCCGGACGATCCGTCGGGGCCCGGCGCGGGCGGCGGGTTCCCGGCCGTGCTCTGGCCGGCGCTCGCGGAGGGAGCCGGGGCGGCGCTCCGGTCGGCCGGGTCGTCCTTGCCCTTCGCGGCCCACAGGATGCCGCCGCCGAGGGCCAGGACGAACAGCAGCGCGAAGGCGATCAGCAGCGGGGCGCGCCGGTTGGCCGGGCGGTCCTCGGCGTCGAGGTCCTCGTAGTCCGTGGCGTAGTCCGGCTGCTGGTACGGCGGGTACTGCTGGGCCGGGTACCCGGGGTACTGCTGGGGGTACGGGCCGGCGTCGTACGAGGGCTGGGCCTGCGGCTGGGCCGGGGGCGGCGGCGGGTAGCCGTAGCCGCCCCCGGCGGGGCCCTGGGGGGCCGCGTGGCCCGGGAAGCCGGACGCGGGCGGCTGCGGTCCGGTGGGCGGGGCGGGGTGGCCCTGGCCACCGGCCAGGTACGGGCGGGCGGCCAGCGGCGGGCCCTGGTCGCCGACGCCGCCCGCCGTGGGCGGCTGCGGCGGGAAGGGCGACGGGCCGGGCGGCTGCGGCGCCTCGCCGGGGCGGCCG
>NZ_JBHWUI010000062.1:0-44446 GCF_042737525.1 Kitasatospora sp. NPDC059973
CCCGGCCCCCCTTGCCCTGCGCCACGCGCCGCGCCTGCGCCCGGCCCCCGGCCCGCGGCTGCGGCACCCCGCCGTCGCCGCCCTCGGCCGTGAGCGCGCCGGGCGCGTCGTCACCACGAGCCGGGCCCTCGCCCCACTGACCTGACATCCGTGTACCTTTCACCGGCCGACGCGACGCCCCACGACCGGGCACTCCGCATACAAGAAGGACGGTCCGGGCCGCCCCCAGGTTGCACATACGAAGGTCGTAATGACCGACGAACGCCCCCGCGACCCTTCCCACCCCGTCCCCCGGAGCCCCCGCAGGCACCACAAGCCCCTGTCGGAGCATACAAGCCGGTCATATTATTCCAGCCGCCTCGCCCACCCCCGCCCCCCGACCAGGACCCCACCCCCATCTCCCCCGGCCCCCAAGGCACTTCGGCCGAACGCCCGACCCCCACCACCCGTCCGGGCTGGACCGCGAACCCCTGACGCACACTCACCAGCGCACCGGGCGGCGAGCCGCCCCGCCCGCCCGGCGGCCCGCTGCCGGAAACCCGAAAGGCCCCGGTCAGACGGTGTCTGACCGGGGCCTTCACAGGTGGGCCGCCAGGGGCTCGAACCCTGAACCTACGGATTAAAAGTCCGCAGCTCTGCCAATTGAGCTAGCGGCCCGTCGGCCGCCCCGTGCGGGGCGGGCCAGGGCGATCCTACCCGTTGGCGCCCACGCCTCCGCCAGTGGATTGTGCGGACGCGCCGGGCTCAGCGGGCGGCCGGGACGGGTGGGGTGCGGACGAGCGGGGTGTCCTGGGCGGGCGGGGTGTAGTGGGCGGCGCGGACGCGGCGGAGCCAGGCCTCGGCGGGGCGCGGGTCCGGCGCCGGGGGGAGGACGCCGGGGCGGGCGAAGCGTTCGGCGGCGGCGGCGAGCAGCGGCTCGGCGGCGGCGGGGTGTTCGGCGATGCGGTCGCCGAGCGCGCGCACCCGCTCCGGGTCGGGCAGCCGGACGACGTTCTCGCCCGTCTCGTGGAGCCGGACGCCCTGCTCGGTGAGCCGGACCAGGTGGCGGGCGTGCTTGGCGGCCCGGCGGAGACCGGCCGGGTCCGCGGTGTCCCGGCCGAGCAGCTTGCGGAACTGCTGGTCGGCGTAGCCGAGATAGGAGTTCCGGACGGCCGGGGCGCTCAGGAAGGAGCCGCGGATCGCGATCAGCTCCTCGCCCAGCGGGCTGCGCACTTCGTACAGGTCCGCCGGCAGCCAGACCAGTTCGGAGGCGGTCGGGTTGCAGGTGAGCGCCAGGCGGCACCACTTGGCGGCCTCGTGCAGGGTGGTGTCGGGCTCGGTGGTGACCTGGGACTCCGCCGGGCGGTGCAGGCCGTGGAAGTCCTCGGTCGGCGCGGCGAACAGGCCGAGCCGGTCGACGTCCGAGCCGGCGTGCGCGAAGCCGTACGCGGTCGAGCCGACCACGCCCGCGAGCAGGACGGTGCCGGGTGCGGGGGGCATGAGGTCTCCTCGGGAGTCGCGGCGGTCCGAGGAGTGTGCCCCGCCCGGGCCGCTCGGGGCGAACGAATTCCGGTGCCCCGAACCGGTGTCGGCCGCTCCCGCCGGCCACCGGGGTAGCGTGCGGACCATGGACTCCTCCCTTCCTCCCGCCGCCGACCGCCCCGAGGTCCTCCTGGTCACCGGTGCCGGGCGCGGCATCGGCGCGGCCACCGCCCTGCTGGCCGGGCGGCGCGGCTACCGGGTCTGCGTCAACTACCGCGCCGACGAGGCCGCCGCCACCGCCGTGGTGGACGCCGTCCGGGCCGGGGGCGGTACCGCCCTCGCCGTCCGGGCCGACGTCACCCGGACCGCCGAGGTGGAGCGGCTGTTCGCCACCGTGGACGCCGAACTGGGCCCGCTCACCGCCCTGGTGAACAACGCCGGCACGCTGGAGAAGCAGTGCCGGCTGGAGGAGATCGACGAGGACCGGCTGAACCGGATCTGGGCCTCCAACATCACCGGCCCGTTCCTCTGCGCGAAGCAGGCCGTCCGCCGGATGTCCACCCGGTACGGCGGGCGCGGCGGCGCCATCGTCAACGTCTCCTCCGCCGCCTCCCGGATCGGCTCGCCGAACGAGTACGTGGACTACGCGGCCGCCAAGGGCGCCGTCGACTCGATGACCCGCGGACTCGCCCTGGAGGTCGCCGCCGAGGGCATCCGGGTCAACGCCGTGCGCCCCGGCCTGATCCACACCGACATCCACGCCCTGGGCGGTGAGCCCGGCCGGGTCGACCGGGTCGCGCCCGGGCTGCCGATGCGGCGGGGCGGACGGCCGGAGGAGGTCGCCGAGGCGATCCTCTACCTGCTCTCCCCCGCCGCCTCGTACAGCACGGGCACCTTCCTGGACGTCTCCGGCGGCCGCTGAGACGACGCCGTCCGTTTCCTTCCCCGGCCGCCTCTCCCGCCCGTACGGTGGAGGCCATGACCGACGACCTGCCGGACCGTGAACCCGACCTGCCGTCCGCGTTCCTCGACATCCCCGGCGTGCGCAACTTCCGCGACGCCGGGGGCGTCGGCGCCCTGCGCACGGGCGTGCTCTACCGCTCCGGCTCCTTCCACAACCTCACGCCGGAGGGCGCCCAGCGGCTCAAGGACCTCGGCCTGCGCACCGTGATCGACCTGCGCAGCCCCTTCGAGCTGGCGACCTGGCCCGACCTGCGGTTCGGGCTCGACCACGAGGCGCTCAGCCTCCCCACCCTCCCGGCCAACCGCGAGGACATCGACCGTCCGTGGCCCGAGGACCAGGCCGAGCTCTACCCCTTCATGGCCGAGACCGCCGGCCCCTCGCTGGTCGCCGCGATCCGCCGGCTCGGTACCCCCGGCGGCGTACCGGCCGTCGTGCACTGCGCCGTCGGCAAGGACCGCACCGGTCTGACCATCGCGGTCGTGCAGTCCCTGCTGGGCGCCTCCGACGCCGAGCTGATGGCCGACTTCCTGCTCTCCAACGCCGGCCTCGGCCTGCTCGACGGCCCGACCCCCTACCTCGACGAGACCGGCACCGAACGCGTCTCCCGCCCGATCTCCACCCCGCTCCTGGCCTCGTCCCTCAGCTGGATCCGGGCCCGGCACGGCTCCCTCGCCGACTACCTGCACGCCCACGGCACCACCGACGAGGAGTTGACCGCCCTCCGGACCAACCTCTCGGCCTGACCGGGCCCGCGGGCCGCCCCGCCGCGGCCCGCGGGGCACCCCCTACCCCTGGCGCTCCAGGCGCCACCACTGCGCGGGCGAGTCGTCGTCCTCGCGCTGTTCGACCGGACTGCCGGGGGTGGTGGCGGTGAGCGGCTTGCCGCTGATGAAGCTGGTCAGGGTGTAGGTGCCCGGAGCGTCGAGGTGGTGTTCGAGGAGCCATTCCTGCGCCCCGAAGGCGTTGGGCGACCACTGCTGGATCAGGACGCCGTCCTCCGGGGAGGCACCGGTGACGTCCAGGCGCTTCCCGCTGGCGGCGTTCTCGACGTGGTACAGGGCGCCACCCGGGTGGACGGCGCCGAACCGCCAGAGCTGGGCCTCGGAGCCGCTCTCCGCTCCGAGGACGACCTTGGCACCGCTGCGGCGGCTCCCGTCGGCGACCTCCAGCAGCAGCCCGCTGCCGACGTTGCGCACCCGGTAGAGGCCGTCCGTGATCACGTGGTCAGTCACGCCGGCAGTCTCTCACCGGGGCGGCCGCCCCCGTGCCCGACGGCTCGGCCGGGCAGTCCCGACGGCCGACCGGGCCGGTGGGCGGCTCGTCGCCCCCCGGTAGCGGGCCACCACCGGGCGGGCGCCTATGCTGCGGCGAATGGTGTCCGACCGCATTCCCCCGCACGACGGCTCCCCGGATCCGTCGGACCGTCAGCAACCCGCCCTCGACCGGGCGACGGCCGAACTGGAGGCAACCGTCGCGGCCGGCGACGACGAGCGGGTGGCGGCCGCGTTCCAACGGCTCGGCGGGCTGCTGGGCCCGGCCGGCGAGGCCGAGTCGGCGGCGGTCGGCCCCCGCCTGGCGGCGCTGCTCCCGGAGCTGCCACCGTTCCCCCGGGCGCGGCTGGCGATGATGGTGGGCGCCTGCGTCGAGCGCGGCGCCGACCCGGTGGCCTGCGCCGGACAGGTGCTGGCGGGCCTGCGCGAAGCGCTGAGCGGCGCGCTGCTGCTGGTCGAGCGCTGGGCCGAGACCGGCGGCGGCGACCTGCCCGACCCGGACGAGGACGACCCGGCCCTGGCGCACGCCCGGATCGAGGACCCGGACCGGCCGGGCGAGTGGCACGCCCACCGGGCGGTGATCGGCTGGTGGACGCTCCACCTGTGGCAGATGGCCTCGTTCGCGGTCTGCACCCACGCGGCCGTCCGCACCGCGGCCTGGGCCGACGGCGTGACGGACGTCCTGCTCGAACTGATCGACCGCTACGGCGAGGGACAGCACGACCTCAAGGGCCTGACCCACCTGGCGAAGACGCTCGACGACGAGCCGCTGCTGGTGCTGGACCGCCCGAGCGGTACCGGCTACCTGCTGCGGATGGACGGTCTGACCGACAACTTCCAGTTGCACACGCTGCTCGCCGACGTGCTGATCGGCGGCGGACACCTGCCCGGCTCCCCGCCGGACCCGGAGGCCGTCGCGCTCAGCCGGACCGAGGAGCTGGACGGGCGCCGCCGGGTCACCGCGTACGGCTCGTTCAATCTGGTCGCGCCCGACGGGACGTGGATCTGGAACGAGGGCACGCCGAGCGACATCCCGGTGGTGGACGGCTTCCGCACCCTGGTGCTGGAGCCGCAGGCGTACGAGCGCAGTTGGTCGGCGGGCCGGTACATCCAGCAGGTGCCGGGGGACCTCCGGCTGGAGCGGGTGCTGGCACCGGCCGAGGCCGCGGACCGGCTCTCCCGGGCGGCGCGGGCACTGCCGTTCGAGGAGGCCTTCCGGTAGCCGTCCGGGCGGCCCCACCCGGTAGGGGCGCCCGTCGGCCCGGAGCCGGGCCGGGTGGGAGCCGGGCCGGGTGGGAGCCGGGCCGGGTGGGAGCCGGGCCGGGTGGGAGCCGGGCCGGGTGGGAGCCGGGCCGGGTGGGAGCCGGGGCCGGGTGGGAGCCGGGGCCGGTTTGGAGCCGGGCCGGGAGTCCGGCGGGTTAGGGTCGGACGATTCGAGGATGCCGAGGAGTGGAGTCGACGATGGCGAGGATCCCGAACGTGCTCTCGACCGCCGCGCCCGCCGCGCTGACCGCGGCGAGCGGCCTGGTCGGCGGCTACGGCGTCGCCCGGTGGACCGGCCGGCGCGAACTGGGCGGTGCCGTCCTGGCCGTGACCGGGGCGGGCGCCGCCGCGCAGTGGCACCGCAGCTCGGGCGCGGCCACCGCCGCCGCCCTGACCGGCCTCTACGTGGCGGCCTTCGGCGGCTCGCATCCGCTGGCGAAGAGGATCGGCGCCTGGCCGTCCGTCCTCGCCGTCACCGGCGTGGTCGCCGCCGCCTCGACCGCCGCGAGCGTGCTGGGCTCCCGCCGGAGCTGAGCCGGCCCGCCCGGACCCCGGTGGCGGCCGCCCGTCAGCCGGCCACCACGCCGAACCTGGCCTCGAAAGCGGCCCGGTTCGGCGAGACGGGCGTGCGGTCCCAGACCGCGAACACGACCCGCTCGAAGGCCGCGCCGTACTGCGCCAGCGCCCCCTCGAAGGCCTCCGCCACCTGTGCCGGGTCGTTGCCGAACACCCCGCAGCCCCAGGCCCCCAGCACCAGCGCGCGCACCTGGTGCCGGGCCGCCGCCGCGAGCACCCGGACCGCCCGCTCGGCGAGCACGCCCCGGACGTCCACCTCCGCCGAACGCCGTGCCAACTGGCCGGCGTTGGGCGCCGGCGAGGTCAGGAACGTCACCGGGTAGGGCTCTGCCAGCAGCTCGCCGTGCCCGCCCCGGATCACCGGCACGTCGGGCGAGACGATCACCCGGTGGCTGTACCGCAGGTCGTCACTGGCGCGGTGCGCCGCGTAGTAGTCCGGGGCCTCGCGCAGGCAGGTGTACAGCAGGGCGCTGCGGCAGAGGTCCTCCTCCTGGGCCCGGGCGCCGCGCAGATAGCCGCCGCCCGGGTTGCGCGCCGAGGCGAAGTTGAGCACCCCGACCCGGCCCGCACCGGCCGCCACCAGGCGCCGGGCGGCCGCGATGCTGCCCTCGGCCGTCACCTCGACGGCCGCCGCCCCCGACGCCGCCGGGGCCGGACCGGGCCCGGGCGCCGCCGCCCGCAGCAGCTCGTCCAGCGTCTGCGGCCGGTAGGACACCGTCCCCGCCCTGGCCGCCGCCAGTCGCTCCGTCACCTGGACGAGCTCGCCCCCGGCTGCCCGGTAGCTCCCCCGCTCGGCGATCTCCTCGTTCACCACCGCCACGCCATGCAGTCTGCTGCTCATGTCGGTGACCGTAAGGGACGGGGCCGCCCGCGCGCCACAGGTTATTCTCACCAGCAGAACAACGCGGCGACCGGCGGGCGGGGGAACGCGGACGGGCCCGCCCCACCGAAGTGGAGCGGGCCCGTCGGGCGTCGGCGCGGTCGCGCTACGCGGGGTCAGTTCTTCCAGCGCGGCTTGCGGTCGTCGCGGTTGAAGCCACCGGAGTTGAAGCCGCCGGAGCGGCCACCGCGGTCGTCGCCGCGGTCACGGTTGAAGCCGCCGGAGGCCTGCGGGCGGCCACCGGAGCGGTGGTCGTCACGGCGGGAGAACGGACGGCTGCTGCTGCCGGCGGCGCCACGCTCGTCGCGGTCACGGCCGAAGGCCGGGCGGTCACCGAAGGTGCGGGCCGGACGGTCGCCGAAGGAGCGGCCGCCGCGGTCGTCGCGGTCACGGTTGAAGCCACCGCCGCGGTTGTCGCGGTCGCCGAAGGAGCGGCCACCGCGGTCGTCACGGTTGAAGCCACCGGAGCCACCGCCACGGTTGTCACGGTCACCGAAGGAACGGCCGCCACGGTCGTCACGGCTGAAGCCACCGGAGCGGCCACCACGGTCGTCACGGTCACGGTTGAAGCCACCGCCGCGGTTGTCGCGGTCGCCGAAGGAGCGGCCACCGCGGTCGTCACGGTTGAAGCCACCGGAGCCACCGCCGCGGTTGTCACGGTCACCGAAGGAACGGCCGCCACGGTCGTCACGGTTGAAGCCACCGGAGCGGCCACCACGGTCGTCACGGTCACGGTTGAAGCCACCGCCGCGGTTGTCACGGTCGCCGAAGGAGCGGCCACCGCGGTCGTCACGGTCACGGTTATACGCCGGGCGCTCGGTGCGCGCCTCGCGGTAGGACGGGGCCCGCTCCTCGGTCACGGCGGCGGCCGGGGCGGCCGTCTCCGCGGGAACCTCGGCGGCCTCGGCGGTCTCGACGATCTCGGCCTCGGCGGCGGGCGCCTCGTCCTCGATGCCCAGGTCGGCGCGCTCGCGCGCGGCGCGGGCGGCCAGGCGGTCGGCCTCCTCGCGCAGCTCGGTGGCGCGGCGCTGCGCGCGCTCCAGCTGGCGGGTCATGTCGGCGAGCTCGCGCTCGGCGGCACCGGCGATGCCGGCGGCGCTCTCGGCCTGGACCTCGATCAGCGAACGGGCCCCGGTGATCTTGGCGACCTCGGCGTCGAAGGCGTGGTCGAGGATGTGGCGCGAGGCGTCGACGCCCGCGTCCTCCATCAGGCGGAACACGCCACGGCGCTGGTGCGGCAGCACCAGGGTGACGACGGCGCCGGAGCGGCCGGCGCGGGCGGTGCGGCCGGAGCGGTGCAGGTAGTCCTTGTGGTCACCGGCCGGGTCCACGTTCAGGACCAGGTCGATGCCGTCGACGTGGATGCCGCGGGCGGCGACGTCGGTCGCGACGACGACGTTGACGTAGCCGTCCTTGAAGTCGCCGAGGACGCGGGTACGGGCGCCCTGGGTCATGCCGCCGTGCAGCGCGTCGGCCTTCACGCCGGCCTCGATGAGCTGCTCGGCGACGCGGTCGGCGCCCATCTGGGTGCGGACGAAGATGATCGTGCGGCCCTTGCGGGCGGCGATCGCGTTGGTGATCGGCGCCTTGTCCTTGGGCTTCACCACGAGGATGTGGTGGGTCATGGTGGTGACCGCGCCGGCCGACGGGTCGACCTCGTGGGTGACCGGGTTCTTCAGGTAGCGCTTGACCAGGGTGTCGATCTCGTTCTCCAGGGTGGCGGAGAACAGCAGGCGCTGGCCGCCGGCCGGCACCTGGTCGAGGATCTCGGTGACCTCGGGCAGGAAGCCCATGTCGGCCATCTGGTCGGCCTCGTCGAGCACGACGGTCTTGACCTCGCCCAGCTTGGCGCTGCCGCGGTTCAGCAGGTCGCGCAGGCGGCCCGGGGTGGCGACGAGGACGTCGACGCCGCGCTCCAGCGCGTAGATCTGGTTCGACATCGAGGTGCCGCCGCAGACGACCTTGAGCTTGAGGCCGAGCACCGAGCCGAACGGCTCCAGCGCGTCGGCGACCTGCATGGCCAGCTCGCGGGTCGGGACGAGGATCAGGCCGCGCGGGTGCTTGGGCTTGGTGCGCTCGCCGCCGGCGAGGCGGGTCAGCAGCGGCAGGCCGAAGCTGAGGGTCTTGCCGGAGCCGGTACGGCCGCGGCCCAGCACGTCCTTGCCGGCCAGCGCGTCCGGGATGGTCGCGGCCTGGATCGGGAACGGGGTGGTGACGCCGCGCTTGGCGAGGGCGCGCACGACGTCGTCGTGCAGGCCCAGGTCGCCGAAGGTGATGGTGGGCTCGGCGGCCTCGGCGCTCTCCTCGGTCGCGGCCTCGTCGGCGGCGTCCTGGTCGGCGGTGGGGTCGAGGTCCTGGTCGGCGTCGATCAGCTCGACCTCGGGGGCATCGACGGGGGTGACATCGGCGGCGGACTCGCTCGCGGGCATGGCGAAGCGGGCGTCGTCAACGAGAGACATGCAAAACCTTCCGGAAGTGGCACGCGCCAAAGTCCGGGTTCTGTTTCACAACCGCCTCTATGCGGTCAGCCACGGATCGCCGGTACGCGCCAAGGGCGCCAGATGGGAATTAGGGCGCCAGTCAAATGAATCAAACGAACGATCTACCACCATAGGGGAACCTCGGGATCAAAGGCAAATGCACTGGCCAGCGCGCTAGTGGCCGCCCGAAGCGGCGCTCGGGGCCGAAGATCCGGAGTTGCCGGGCGTGGGCTCGGGCGCCGGCGTGGCGGGCGGGGCGGGGGTGACCGGGCTCGGATCGGGGGAGGCCGACGGCCGGACGGTCGGGGTCGCCGCCGGCGGGGTCGCGGCGCCGCCGCCGGAGCGCCCGTCCCCGGTGCCGCCGGTGGAACCGCCGCTGCCGGTGCCTCCGGCCGCCCCCGCACCGCCTGTGCCACCCGTACCGGCCGCCGCCCCGCCGGCCGAGGTACCGGTACCCGGTTGGGGTGCGCTACTGGCGTTCACGCCCCCGGCATCACCGTTCGCGCCCGGCGCGTCCTGCCCGGGGACGGCTCCCGGGGCCTCCTCCGCACCGGCGGCCGCACCGTTCGCGCCCGAGGACGCCCCGCCCGCCGCCGCGGTCTGACCCGCTCCCGGCGTGCTCCCGGGCTGCGCGCTCCCGGAACGCTCCGGCCGCCCGGACGCGCCACCCTGGCGGACGCCGGCCGGCGTGGCCGACGCGCCGCCCGCGGGCTTGCCCACCGTTCCGGCCTGCCCGACCGGGACGGTGCCGTGCTTCTCGTCCGCGCCCGGTCCGACCGACATGCACCCGGTCAGGCCCAGTCCGGCCACCGCCAGCACCGCCGCCGCGCGCACCACGCCGTCGCGCACCGCCACCGCCCTGGGCTTGCGCTCCGGCGCCTGCCGGACCACCACGGCCCGCACCACGACCGGCCGGTCGACCGCCGGACGGACCACCGGCGCCCGACCGGCAGAACGTTCCTTCTGAGCACCCACCTCGCGCACCGAACGCATCGCCGCCACCGAGCTCCCTCTTCCACTGCCCCACCCGGGCCCGGGCCGCCGCCGTCGCGCGCGGCACTTTCGGTGCCCAACGCGCGCCCCGGGCACCGGGACACGGGCCGCCCGACAGGAAGCGCCCGGCGCCATCCACCCGGCGCAACACCACCGGCGCGAACCCCGGCGCTCACCCCGGCGCTCGCCAAGACGCTCGCCCGGCGCTCGCCACGACGCCGAACACCGGTACGAGCGTCGACGGAATCCCCGACGACCGTGCCGGACCCGCCCGGACCCGCCCGGCCCGCTCAGCCCCAGAGCGCCGAGGCCGCCTCCGCCCCCGCGTACACCGCGGCGAGCCCCGCCGCCACGCTGCCCGCCACGTTGGCCAGCGCGTACCGCCCGGCCCCGCCCTCGGCCAGCCGCAGGGTCTCCCAGGAGAAGGTCGAATAGGTCGTCAGCGCCCCGCAGAACCCCGTCCCGAGCAGGAGTTGGACGTGCGAGGAGGCCGCGCCGGCCGCCACCGCCCCGGTCACCAGCCCGAGCACCAGGCAGCCGGCCACGTTCACGGTGAAGGTGCCCCACGGGAACGCCGAGTCGTGCCGGGCCCGCACCGCCCGGTCGGTCAGGTACCGCAGCGGCGCGCCGACCACCGCCCCGGCCACCACCAGCAACCAGTTCACCGCCCCGCCCCCTCCTCCGGCGCCTGAACGGCGGGCGCCCCGGCCGACCCCGCCGGCCGCCTCACCCCGGCCTCCGGACCCCGCCCGGGAGCAGACGGCGCGTCATCCCCGCCGCCGCCCCCACCGCGGCCAGCGCCACCAGCAGCGTCAGCCCCAGGTAGGCCGCCCCGGCCCCGGGCCGCCCGTGCGCCAGCAGCTGCCGGATGTCCAGCGCGTACGTGGAGAAGGTGGTGAACCCGCCCAGCACCCCCGTGCCGAAGAACGGCCGCAGCAACGGGTGCGCGGGCCGCCCCTCGGTGACCACCACCAGGAAGACCCCGATCACCGCGCAGCCGGTCCCGTTCACGACCAGCGTGGTCCACGGGAAGCCGGCCGGCCCGGTCGGCCAGAGCAGACCGGCCCCGTACCGCGCCGACGCCCCGATCGCGCCGCCCAGCGCGACCGCCGCCACCGCGGGCCCCTGCCCGCGCAGCACCGGCTCCCGGCGCGGGGGCGCCGCGTCGGCCGCCGCGCCCGGCCCGCCCTCCGATGTCGTCATGGGCCCATGAAACACCGGCCTCCACCGCCTGGCACACCGTCACCGCAGACCCGACAATGATCCGGTGGAGATGACCCGGGAAGACTTCGAGACGCTCGTCAGCGACG
This sequence comes from Kitasatospora sp. NPDC059973, assembly GCF_042737525.1. Taxonomy (NCBI): domain Bacteria; kingdom Bacillati; phylum Actinomycetota; class Actinomycetes; order Kitasatosporales; family Streptomycetaceae; genus Kitasatospora; species Kitasatospora sp. NPDC059973. The sequence continues at coordinate 11,199 of NZ_JBHWUI010000062.1, forward strand.
CCCTCGACCGGATCCCCCCGAAACTCGCGGCCATGATGGACAACGTCGCGGTGTTCGTCGAGGAGGAGCCCGACCCCGCCGACCCGGAGCTCCTCGGCCTCTACGAGGGCACCCCGCTCACCGAGCGCGGCGAGTGGTACGCCGGCGTGCTCCCCGACCGGATCATCATCTACCGGGGCCCGACCCTGCGGCACTGCGAGACCCACGAGCAGGCGGTCGAGGAGGTCCGCACCACGGTCATCCACGAGGTCGCCCACCACTTCGGCTTCGACGACCACGAGCTCGACGAGCTCGGCTGGTCCTGACCGGCCCGCCGGGCCCGCCACCCGGCCGGGCCGAAGTCGTTTTGGCGATCCGCCCGACATCCCATATGCTTCTCGACGTCCCCGAACGCTGGAAACAGCCGGACAGGCCGCAAGCCCTCATCGTCTAGTGGCCCAGGACGCCGCCCTTTCAAGGCGGTAGCACGGGTTCGAATCCCGTTGGGGGCACAGCAGTACCGTAGTAAAGTGCAGTGCGCAAGACCTATGTGGAGCAATCCACACCAGGTCCCGTGGAGCAGTTGGTTAGCTCGCCACCCTGTCAAGGTGGAGGTCGCGGGTTCAAGTCCCGTCGGGATCGCTCGTCTCGCAAGAGACGGTGCAGTACGGCCAGGTAGCTCAGTTGGTACGAGCGTCCGCCTGAAAAGCGGAAGGTCGCCGGTTCGACCCCGGCCCTGGCCACAGCTGCGAACAGCAGGAAGGCCCCGGAGAGTTCGCTCTCCGGGGCCTTTTGCGTGCCTGCCGCGGCCCTGCCCGGCGGCGCCGGGGCACGCCGACGGGGCGGGTACTCGATCCGAGTACCCGCCCCGTCGGCGAAGTGCAGTGCGGTGTGCGCGCCGGTCCTCCAGCTCCCGGCCGGGAGGGGCCTCAGTAGGCCGAGATCCGCTCGGGTTCCCGCGCGGCGCCGGCCGCCGCGTGCCGGGGGTGGGCGACCGCCGCGGGGCGGGGCCGGACCGGCCACCAGAGGGAGCGGCCCAGGAGGGCGGCCAGGGCGGGGACCAGGACCAGGGACAGCACGAGTGCCGAGAGCATGATGCCGAGCGCCATCGCGAAGGCGACCTGTTCGCTGCCCGGGGTGGTGGCGAGGGTGGCGAAGGAGCCGGCGAGCACCAGTCCGGCCATCGCGATGGCGGGTGTGGTGTGCCGGACCGCTCGGGCCACGGCGCCCCGGGCCGGGCCCGGGCGCTGCATCTCCTCGCGGATCCGGTCGGTGATCAGGATGTTGTAGTCGGTGCCCAGTGCCACCACGAACAGGAACAGCACCAGGGGGAGGGTGAAGCTGATGCCCGGCTCGCCGAGGGCGTGCTGGAAGAGCAGCGTCGCCGCGCCGAGGGTGGCGACGAAACCGAGGCCGACCGAGAGCATCAGGACCACCGGGGCGAGCAGGCTGCGCAGGAGCAGCAGCAGGATCAGCGCGATCAGCGCGGCCGCGACCGGGAAGACGATCCTGAGGTCGTGGTCGACGGCGGCCGAGACGTCGGCGAAGATCGCCGGTGTGCCGCCGACGTGGGCCGTCGTCCCGGCGGGCGTGTGCTGGGCGACCGCGGCCCGGATCGGGCCGGAGGCCAGGTCACGGGCCTCCGGGCTCTGCGGGTCGACGGTCGGGTAGAGGTCGATCCGGGCGGCGCGGTGGTCCTGGTTCAGCACGGTGGCCGCGACCTGGCCCACGCCGTCGACCCGGGCGAGGGCCCCGGAGAGGCCGGTCAGCCGGTCCGTGCTGAGGGTGCCCCCGTCCGTGACGGTGACGTAGACGCTCGTCGGGTCCGACACGCCGGCAGGCAACGCGTGGGAGATCTCGACCGCGGTGGCCGCCGCCGCGGTCTGCGGGCCGGAGTCGCCCCGGCCGTAGTCCATCCGCAGGCCGATCGTCCCGGCCGCCAGTGCGGCGAGCAGCGTGACGGAGGCGGCCAGCATCAGCAGCGGCCGCCGGGCGACCAGTTCGCCGAAGCGGGCGGCGCGGCGGTCGCGCGGCTCGCGGAGCAGCGCCTTGGAGGGCCAGAACATCTTGCGCCCGGCGACGGCGAGCAGCGCCGGCAGCAGGGTGAGGCTGCCCAGCAGCATCACCAGGACCGCGACGGCTATCGCGGGGCCCATCGAGCGGAACTGCCCGAAGGTGGCCAGGCCCAGCGTGGCGAACGCGGCCACGATGGTCAGCGCCGCCGAGGTGATCGCGGTACCCACCCGGGCGGAGACCTGCGCGGCGGCCTCCCGGGCCGGCTGCTCGGGCCGGGCGCGCAGGTGCTCGCGGAAGCGGAACAGCAGGAACAGCATGTAGTCGATGCCGATGCCCAGCAGGACGACGCTGATCAGCCCCGGGGTGCCCGCGTCCAGCTTGAGCCCGGTGAGCAGGGCGGCCCCCGCGACGGCCCCGCCCGCCACGCCGCCGATCAGGGCGACCGCGAGCAGCGGCAGCACCGCGGCCAGCGCGCTGCGGAACACCAGCACGTTGAGCAGGACGATGAGCCCCATCACCACGGCGCCCCCGACCGTGGACGCGGTCTTGTGGGAGTCGGCGGAGTCGACGGCGTCGGCGAGGCCGCCGGTGAAGCCGGTGCGCATCCCCGCCTCGGCGAACTGCGTCCGGGTGCCGTCCCGGAAGGCCCGGTAGACGCCCTGGACGCCCTGGTCGGCGGCGTTCCCGACCAGCTCGACCGAGAGCAGCTCGAAGCTCCGGTCGGGCGCCACCATCGCCGGGGCGATCCGGGGCGTCTGGGAACGGTCGGGGAGCAGGAACGTCGGCTCGTCGTCCGCCCTAGGCATGGCGACCCGGCGCTTGCCCAGCTTCTCCGCCTCGGCCTCGACCCGCGTCTGGTCCGCCGCGCTGAGGGCCTTGCCGTCGGACCGGGCGACCAGCACCGTCACGACGGTGGCGTCGGGGTTCAGCCCGAACTGCTCCTCGGCGATCCGCATCGCGGCGGCCGAGTCGTAGCTGCGGGGCAGGAAGTCGGCGGTCTGGCTCTGCGTGACGCGGGACATCAGCATCGGGGCCAGCGCGGTCAGGACGACGGCCAGCACGCCCCAGAGGGCGACGACCTTCCAGGGATGTCTGGTGGAGTACCCGGTCAGGGCGCGGATCACGATGTCCTCCGACGGACGGACTTGAGTGCGGATGCCTGCCGGGGACGGACTCCCCGACCGGTCTCAAGACCATCACCGCGCAGGCCCTCCGGGCGTCGTGGCGGCGGATGATCCGCACCGGGGCCCGCGCTCCCGCCCGGGCCCGCACCCAGGACCCTGGTCCTGGTCAGGGCCCCGTCCCCGGCCGTCGGGCGGGTCCGCGCACGGCGGCGGCTGTGCGAGGCTGTCGGGGGGACAGGAGGCCGGACGCAGGGGGAGTACCCAGATGCCCAGGAACCGAGGGAGCGGGCCCGGCGATGCCCGGGAGCCGCTGGACGCCGACGGCTTCGAGCCGCCGTGGACCCGCAACGACGCGCTGGTGACCGGCGGGGCCTGCGCGATGAACCTGCTCAGCTACGTGTTCTTCGCCTACCCCGACGGCCGGCACGCCGTGAGCGTGCTCGGGTTCCTCCTCGTCGCGCTGGCGGCCCTGCCGCTGCTCGCCCGGCGCAGCCACCCGGGGGCGGTGCTGTCCGCCGTCCTGGTGCTCGACGCGGCCTCCTCTCTGACGGCCTCACTGCCCGTCCACTTCGGGTCCGTGCTGGTGGTCGCCCTGTTCTCGGCGGCCCGGGCCTGCACCGGCCGGGTGACGGCGGTCGCGGCCGTCGCGACGGTGACGCTGACGCTGCTGAGCCAGAGCCACGGCCGGACGCCGACCTGGGAGGCCACCGTCAGCGCGGTCCTCTCCACCCTGATCGTGGTCGGCACCGCGCTGGCGGTGAACCAGTGGCAGCGGCAGGTGGCGGCCAACCGGCAGCTCCTCGCCGACCGCGCGGTGGCGGACGAACGGCGCCGCATCGCCCGGGAGCTGCACGACATCGTGGCCCACCACATCACCACCATGCAGCTGATGGCCGGGGGCGCCCGGGCCAACCTCGGCCGTCCGGAGGTGGTCCGGGAGGCCCTGGTCACCCTGGAGTCCTCCGGGCGGCTCGCGCTGCGCGAGATGCGCCAGCTGCTCGACGTGCTGCGGGCCGGCGACGAACCGGAGGCCGCGCCGTCGCCGCCCCAGCCCGGCGCCGACGACCTCGACCGCCTGGTGGGCGAGGCCCGGCTCGGCGGGCTGCCGACCGAGTTCGTCGTCCGCGGGCCGCAGCGTCCGCTGCCGCCGACCGTCGGCCTCACGGTGTTCCGGATCGTCCAGGAGGCCCTCACCAACACCCGCAAGTACGCCGGGCCGGCCCGTGCCTCCGTGCACCTGACGTACCGCCGGGACGGGGTCACCGTCGAGGTGCGGGACGACGGCGGGGGCGCTGTACCGGCGGAGCGGACGCCGGCGACGGGTCCGGGCGGTTACGGCCTGATCGGCATGCGCGAGCGGGTCGCCCTGCACGGCGGCACCCTCACCGTCGGTCCGCAGGCCGGCGGCGGCTTCGCGGTGCTGGCCGACCTGCCGCTGACCGGCAACGACACGGCCGACGCGGCTGAAGCGGCCGACGCGGGTGACACGGACCGGACGGCCGGGGCGGCCGTCCGACAGGAAGGGGCGTACCGATGACCGGGACGGCGACGACGGGGCCGACGACACCGCCGAGGATCAGGGTGCTGATCGTGGACGACCAGCCGCTGGTCCGGCGCGGCCTGTCACTGATCCTCTCCCCCGACCCGTCCTTCGAGGTGGTCGGGGAGGCCGAGAACGGCGCCGAGGCCGTCACCCTCGCCCGACGGCTGCGCCCGGACGTGGTGGTGATGGACATCCGGATGCCCGTCCTCGACGGGGTCGGCGCGACCGGCGAACTCGCCGCCACCGTGCCCGGCTGCCGCGTCCTGGCCCTCAGCACCTTCGACCTCGACGAGTACGTGGTGGGCGCCCTGCGCGCCGGCGCCTACGGGTTCCTGCCCAAGGACAGCTCGCCGGAGGACCTCGCCGCGGCGATCCACACCGTCCACGCGGGCGAGGCCGCCGTCGCGCCGCGCCTGCTCACCCGGCTGATCTCCACCTACGTCCGGGCCCCCGGCGGTCCGCGGCCGGCGCCCACCGGTCTGGGCGACCTGACCCCGCGCGAGGTCGAGGTGTGGCGCCTGATGGCCACCGGCCTCGACAACGGCGGGATCTCCCGCGCGCTGGACATCAGCGTCTCCACGGTCAAGAACTACATCACCAGCATCTTCGACAAGCTCGCCGTCCGGGACCGCGCCCAGGCGGTCATCGCGGCCTACGAGTCCGGACTGGTCACCGCGCGGGCGACGGCCGGGGACCAGCCCGGGTAGCACGCGCGGGTGCCTCCCCGGCCGTGGGTCGGGGAGGCACCGGTGCGTCGACGCCTCAGGAGCGGCGGCGCAGGCGGCGGCCGAGGAGGACGGCGCCGGCGCCGAGGGTGGCGAGGACGGCGGCGGCGATCGCGGGGGCGGTGCCGGACCCGGAGCCGGTGGCGGCGAGTTCACCGGTGGTCTGGGCGGCCGGGGCGACCGCGGCGGGGGCGGGGGCCTGCGGGGCCGGGGCGGCGACCGCGGCGGCAGCGGCCGGGGCGGCGGCCGGCTTGACCTCGGCGGCGGGCTTGACCGCGGCCGGGGCGGTGGGCTTCCTCGTGGCCGGCTTCGCTGCGGCGGGCTTCGCCGTGGTGGGCGCTGCGGTGGGCGTCGCGGTCGGCGTCGGGGCCGGTGCGAGGACGGTGACGGTGCTGTCCGTCTCGCACATGGTGGTGCCCTTGAACGGGGTGTCCCCCTCGTTGACGAAGAGGCAGGGACTGAGCCGGGTTGCCCCGAGCGGGGTGTTCACGTCGTAGGCGACCCGGACCCGGGTGGTCTCGGTCCGGCCGGCGGCGATGCCGGAGTTGCGGCCCTGGAGGTAGACGCCGGACAGTTCGTCACCGGTGACCTTGGCGAGGGTGTCCCAGGTGCCGTCGGCCTTGCGGATCTGAACGGTGGCGTGGGGGTCACTGAAGAGCACGTTGCCGAGGTTGACGTAGCCGGACGCGGTGGCATTGGTGAGGACGGCGTCGAACTCGATCGGCGCACCGCCGGCGACCGCGGTGTCGGGGACGGAGGCGAGGGAGGTGCGGATGGAGTCGACCCCGATGGTCCTGGTCTGCTCGGCGAGCTTGACCCAGCCGCCGGGCGCGGTCACGACGGAGCGCAGGCCGATGGAGTCGAAGCCGCCGTTGGTCGCCCCGTCGTGCGGCAGACCCATGGGCGCGCCGATGCGCAGGTCCACGGTGACCGTCCGGCCGGCCGCGACGGTGATGCCCGGCACGCTGCCCTCGTAGCTGGCCGACCCGGGGCCGGACTGGAACGACAGCGGGACGGACTCCCAGCTGCCGGTCGTGGGGTTCCGGTAGTCGATGGTGATGGCGTCCGACGGGGTGCCGAGGTCGCTGGTGGTGTCCAGTTCGAGCAGGAAGTCGGTGGTCTTCTCGCCGGTGTTGGTGATGGTCTCGGTGAACGCGACCGGCTGCCCGGCGAAGCCGACCGACGCCGGGGCCTGGACCGACAGCTTCGCGCCCTTCACCTCGTCGGCGAACGCCTGCGTCGGCAGGGCCAGCGAGCCGCCGAGTGCGACGACTCCGAGCGTGGCGGCGAGGGCGGCGGTGCGGCGCGAACGGCTGACGCGGGCGGTGCTGGACATGGTTCCCCCTGGAACGTGCCGGTTGCGGGCATGCCGAGGACAGGCCCGGCGACGCCGGCGAAGACTGGATGTGTGAGTGAGTGGCCGGGACGGGGCCGGTGAACCACCGGGTCACGGGCGAGGGATCCCCCCCGCCTTCGGAAGGTGGCCCACCTTCCGTGCCTCTCACTGAACTAGACGTGTGACCCCCGCCCGGGTTGCAGGTGGATTCGAAGAATCTTCGGGCGATCTCGCTCCACCGGCTCCACCGCAGGTCAACGGCCCTTCGACGGTCCCGGCCGATCGGCGTCCGGACCACGCGACGCGCCGAGCGGAACCTGCTGCTGATCCGCCGCCAGTTCGACGCGCACGCCCCGCTGGAGCTGCTGCCGAGCGAGAACACCGACCTGGTCTCACCCGCCGTGGGCAAGAGCCGCAACCCCGATCTCACGTACCTTCCGAGCGAGGTGCTGGAGACCACCGACCATCAGGTGCCGGCCGAGGCCGCCGCCGTCGCCGTCGAACTGGTCTCCCCCTCGAACCCCGAGAACGACTGGGTCGGCAAGGTCCGCGACTACCCCCAGATGGGCATCCCGCTCTATCTGCTGATCGACGCCGGGCAACGGACCGTCACCCTGTTCAGCCGGCCCGACGGCACGAAGTACCACCGCCGCGAGGACGTCGACTTCGGCGAGGCGCTGCACATCCCCGAGCCGTTCGGCTTCGACCTGGTCACGGGTGACCTGCTGCCGTACTGAGCGGGCGCCGGGGCCCGCGCCGCCCGTCAGGCTGTTCGGGTCTCCGTCGGACGGGTCAGCTCCGTGGTGAGCCAGTCCGCGGTGGCGGGGAGCCAGTCGGCGAGGGCGTTGCCGAGCAGGTGGTTGCCGTGCGGGACGTGCAGGAGTTCGCCCCGGGGTGCCCGGTGGGCCAGTGCCCCGGCGTTGGTGACACCGGGGATCCGGTCCTCGCCGCCCTCGACGACCAGCAGCGGGACGGTGATCTCCGGGGCCAGGGCGGTCAGGTCGACCCGGCGGGCGAAGGCGCGGGCGGCGTCCGCGCTCCCGCAGCGCTGGGTCAGGGTCGCGGTGACGAACGGGACCAGGGCGTCCCAGTCCAGCCGGTAGGGGCCGCTGACCACGGCGGCCGCCCGGATCCGCGGTTCGCGGGCGGCCGTCACCGCCGCGTAGTAGCCGCCCAGGCTGAGCCCGGTCACGCCGATCCGCCCGGTGTCCACGCCCTCCCGCCCGGTGATCGCGTCGATCGCCCGGCCGACCACCCGGTGGTAGTCCGGCTCCGGCGCGGCGGCCCCGGCCAGCACGCCCTGCCCCGGGCCGTCCAGGGCGAGGACGGCCGTACCGCGCGCCAGCAGCGCCTCGGCGACGGCGTGGAACTCCTCCTTGCCGGAGTCCATCCCCGGGACGACGATCACCAGCGGTGCGGGGCCGGGTCCGACCGGGCGGCGGAGCCAGCCCACGAAGGACTCGCCCTCGATCCGCTCGGCCGTCGGTTCGAGGTGGGCCAGCGCGGCCCGCATCGCCTCGTCCGCCTCGGTGGCGGTCGCGCCGGCCGCCGCTCGATCGGGGTGCGGGAGCAGGCCGGCGAAGTGGAACCAGCGGGCGGCCCTCCGGTAGGCCTCGCCGGCCGACACCGACCGGCCCTCGGCGGCGGCGCGGTCGGCGGCGGCGCGGTGCCGCCGGCCGGCCGCCCGGAACGCCTCGGGCCACTCCTGTGCGGAGCGCAGCGCCGAGGTGACCCGGGTGTACTCGTGCGGGTCCAGGCCGGCGCCGGTGGCCCGCGGGCGGTTCTCCTCGACGAGGGCGGCCGGCAGGTCGGGGTGGTCGAGGAAGGACAGGTCGGGGGAGCCGGTCATCGGGGAGCACGCTCATCTCATGGTCGGTGGTGCACGGTCGGGCGAAGTCAGGACGGGCTCTCGGGGCTCTCAGGGCGTGCTCAGGGCGCTCAGGGCGCTCAGGGCAGGGTGAGGACGGCCTTGCCCCGGATCCGCCGCTCCCGCAGATCGGTCAGCACGGCGGCGGTCCGCGCCCAGGGCGCGACCCGGCCGACCTCCGGGGTCAGCCGCCCCTCCCCCACCAGGCGGACCAGGGTGGCGAGGTCCTCACCGTCGGGTACGTCGGAGTCCGTGTAGTGGAAGTGCCGGAGCGTGGCGGACTCCGGCCCGGCGAAGAAGTCGAAGAAGTCCAGCGTCACCGGGGTCCGGGAGGCCTGGCCGAACCAGATCAGCGTCCCCCGGCGGGCCAGCCGGGCGAGCGCGAGCGGCAGGTCGGCGCCGCCCGTCGACTCCAGCACCAGGTCGTACGGGCCGCGGGCCGCGCCCACCGAGTGGACCACCTCCGCCGCGCCCAGCTCGACCAGCCGCCGCCCGCGCTCCGCCGAGGCGGTGACCGCGGTCAGCTCCGCGCCCGCCGCCGAGGCCAGCTCGGTGACGTAGTGGCCGACGCCCCCGGAGGCGCCGGTGAGCAGCACCCGGCGGCCGGCCAGCGCACCGGCGGTGCGCAGCAGCCGCAGCGCGGTGAGACCGGCCAGCGGCAGGGCGGCGGCGCGGACGGCGTCCAGCCCGTCCGGGATCTCGGCGAGCGAGCCGACCGGCACGCACACGTACTCGGCCCAGCCGCCGGCCGGCGGGTGGCCGACGACGCGGCGGCAGACGGCCGGCCCGGAGCCGTCGGCGGCGGCCTGCACGACCAGGCCCGCGATGTCCTTGCCGGGGCGCCAGCCCGGCCGGGGCGCCTCCAGCTGGAACGTCTCGCCGCGGTTCACCGCGAACGCCTCGACCTTCACCAGGGCCTCGCCCGGTCCCGGTCGCGGCTGCGTCACCTCCGCGAACGCCACCGTCGCGTCCGCCCGTCCGGTCGGTGTCAGCGCCCTCATGGCCCTCGGCCCTCCGTCTCCCCCTCGCCGGCCGGTCCGGCCGAGCTCGTGGTCCCAGCAGACCGCGACCGCCCGGAGCCGGTCCAACAACCGCTCGGCGGCCCCGACAACCGACCGTTGTCGGGGCCCTCCGGACGGCGGCAGGCCGTGGGCGGGCCTGGAGGCCCTAGGGTGGGCGGCCATGGATCTCGATCTCTCCCAGGTCCGCGCCTTCACCACGGCGGCCGAGGAACTGCACTTCGGCCGCGCCGCCGCCCGGCTGGCGATCAGCCAGCAGGCCCTGTCCAAGCGGATCGCCCGGCTGGAGGCGGCGCTCGGCGCCCGGCTGCTCGACCGCGACCCGCGCGGCGTCGTGCTCACCGGGGCCGGGCACCGGTTCCTGGAGCCCGCCCGGCGGCTGCTCGCCCAGGGCGACCGCGCCGTGGCGGCGGTGGCCCGTACCCGGCGCCCGCTGCGCGTCGACGTCTGGGGGCACCTGTACGCGCCGATGCGGACGGTCGCCCGGGCCGTCGACGGGGTGCCCGGGCTGGAGGTGGAGCCCGTTCCGGGGCGGGACCTCCCCTCGGTGGCGGCGGCCCTGCTGCGCGGCGAGTCGGACGCGGGCTTCGGCCGGGTGCACCCGCTGCCCGACGGCCGGGACGCGGGGCTGGCGCACCGGCTGGTCCGGCTGGAGCCGGTGGACGCGCTGCTGAGCACCGACCACCCGCTGGCCGGCCGCGACGTGCTGCGCCCGGAGGACCTGCGCTCCGACGTGCTGCGCTACCCGGCGGCGGTGGACCGGCTGGACTTCCTGACCCGGTTCGCGGACCGCTTCGGCATCGCGGAGCGGGCCGGCTCGACCAATCTGGGCCTGGAGAGCTTCGCCGACCGGATCCGCACCGACCCGTCCTGCTTCTCGCTGCTCCCCGCCGACTGCCCGCTGCCCGGCCCCGGCCGCCCCGGCATCCGGACCGTCCCGCTGGTCGACCCCACCCCGCTCTACGCCTGGTCGCTGCTCTGGCGCGACGGCGACGAGCCGGCGGCCCGGCTGGACCCGCTGCTCGGGGCGTTCACCGAGGCGGCCCGGCGCAGCCGCTGGCTGGAGTACGACCCGGCCCGTGACTGGCTGCCCGGCCCGGACGAGGCGGCCCTGGACGGCTGACGGCCTCCGGGCGGCCCGTCCTCGGCGCCCCCGGCGCCCGGAGCCCCGACCGTCGCCCCGGTCCGCCGCGGTTCCCCGGGCGCCGCCCCGGGGGCGGGGTTCGCCCGGAGGCCGTGGCGGCTGTGACACTGGAGGGGCTCGAAAACCGAGGTGCGCGCCGCCGCATCTCCTTGCGAACCTAGAGGGATGCCCGCAGTGAGTTCTCCCGCAGTCCAGTCCGCCGACGCGTCCACGGAGGGCGGCGGCCCCGGTATCGGCGAGCTGGCCGCCCGTCTGCCCGAACTGACCCTGCGCGACCAGGTGCGGATCGGGCGGCGGCTGGAGGGCGCCCGGCGGGTCCGCAAGCCCGAGGCCCGGCAGAAGGTCGCCGCCGAGATCGCCCGCGACGTCGAGCGCGCCGAGCTGCTGGTCGCGCAGCGCCGGGCCGCCGTCCCCGAGATCACCTATCCCGCCGAGCTGCCGGTCAGCCAGAAGAAGGACGAGATCCTCGCCGCCATCCGCGACCACCAGGTGGTGATCGTGGCGGGTGAGACCGGCTCCGGCAAGACCACCCAGATCCCGAAGATCTGTCTGGAGCTGGGCCGCGGGGTCCGCGGCCTGGTCGGGCACACCCAGCCCCGCCGGATCGCCGCCCGGACGGTGGCCGAGCGCGTCGCGGAGGAGATGCGCACGCCGCTCGGCGAGGCGGTCGGCTGGAAGGTCCGGTTCACCGACCAGGTCGGCCCGGACACCCTGGTCAAGCTGATGACCGACGGCATCCTGCTCGCCGAGATCCAGACCGACCGTGAGCTGCGCCAGTACGACACCCTGATCATCGACGAGGCGCACGAGCGCAGCCTCAACATCGACTTCATCCTCGGCTACATCAAGCAGCTGCTGCCCCGCCGGCCCGACCTCAAGGTCGTCATCACCTCGGCGACCATCGACCCCGAGCGCTTCGCCCACCACTTCGGCGACGCCCCGATCGTCGAGGTCTCCGGCCGCACCTACCCGGTCGAGGTCCGCTACCGGCCGATCGTCGAGGACGCCGACGACGCGGACGGCGACCACGGCCCCAGCGACGCCGACCGGGACCGCGACCAGATCCAGGCGATCTGCGAGGCCGCCGAGGAGCTCCAGGCCGAGGGCCCCGGCGACATCCTGGTCTTCCTCTCCGGCGAGCGCGAGATCCGCGACACCGCCGACGCCCTCAACAAGCTGAAGCTGAAGTTCACCGAGGTCCTCCCGCTCTACGCCCGGCTGAGTTCGGCGGAGCAGCACAAGGTCTTCCAGCGCTCCAGCTCCCGCCGGATCGTCCTGGCGACCAACGTCGCCGAGACCAGCCTCACCGTCCCGGGCATCAAGTACGTGATCGACCCGGGCACCGCGCGCATCTCCCGCTACAGCCACCGCACCAAGGTGCAGCGGCTGCCGATCGAGGCGATCAGCCAGGCCAGCGCCAACCAGCGCAAGGGCCGCTGCGGCCGTACCTCGGACGGCATCTGCATCCGGCTGTACTCGGAGGAGGACTTCCTCTCCCGCCCCGAGTTCACCGACGCCGAGATCCTGCGCACCAACCTGGCCTCGGTCATCCTCCAGATGACCGCCGCCGGCCTCGGCGACATCGCCGCCTTCCCGTTCCTGGACCCGCCGGACTCCCGCAACATCAAGGACGGCGTCAACCTCCTCCACGAACTCGGCGCCCTGGACCCCGACGAGAAGGACGTCCGCAAGCGCCTCACCCCGCTCGGCCGCCAGCTGGCCCAGCTCCCGGTGGACCCGCGGATGGCCCGGATGGTCCTGGAGGCCGACAAGAACGGCTGTGTCCGCGACGTCATGGTGATCGCCGCCGCGCTCTCCATCCAGGACCCGCGCGAACGCCCCACCGAGAAGCGCCAGGCCGCCGACGACCGGCACCGCCGCTTCCAGTCCGAGACCTCCGACTTCCTCTCCTACCTCGCCATGTGGCGCTACGTGCGGGAGCAGCAGAAGGAGCTCTCCTCCTCGGCCTTCCGCCGGATGTGCAAGGCCGAGTTCCTCAACTACCTGCGGATACGGGAGTGGCAGGACATCTACTCGCAGCTCCGCACGGTCGCCAAACAGCTCGGCGTCACCATCGAGGAGCCCCATCCCGACGCCGAACCGGACGCCGACCGGATCCACCAGTCGCTGCTGGCCGGCCTGCTCTCGCACCTCGGCCTCTACGACGTCGAGAAGCGCGAGTACGGCGGCGCCCGCGGCGCCCGGTTCGCGGTCTTCCCCGGCTCCGGCCTGTTCAAGAAGCCGCCGCGCTGGGTGATGTCCGCCGAGCTGGTCGAGACGTCCCGGCTCTGGGCGCGGATCAACGCGAAGATCGAGCCCGAGTGGGTGGAGCCGCTGGCCGGCCACCTGATCAAGCGCAGCTACAGCGAGCCGCACTGGGAGAAGAAGGCCGGCGCGGTGCTGGCCTACGAGAAGGTGACCCTCTACGGGATGCCGATCGTCGCCCAGCGCAAGGTCAACTACGGCCGGATCGACGCGGAGCTCTGCCGCGAGCTGTTCATCCGCAACGCGCTGGTCGAGGGCGACTGGGAGACCCACCACCGCTTCTTCGCCGAGAACCGCAAGCTGCTCAGCGAGGTCGAGGAGCTGGAGAACCGGGCCCGCCGCCGGGACATCATGGTCGACGACCAGACCCTGTTCGACTTCTACGACAGCCGGCTGCCCGAGGACATCGTCTCCACCCGGCACTTCGACTCCTGGTGGAAGAAGACCCGGCACGACCAGCCGGACCTGCTCAGCTTCGAGAAGTCGATGCTGATCAACGACTCGGCGGACGGCGTCACCGAGGCGGACTACCCGGACTACTGGCAGCAGGGCAAGCTCCGCTTCAAGCTGACCTACCAGTTCGAGCCGGGCAGCGACGCCGACGGCGTGACCGTCCACATCCCGCTCCCGGTGCTCAACCAGGTCACCGCCGAGGGCTTCGACTGGCAGATCCCCGGCCTGCGCGAGGAGCTGGTCACCGCCTACATCCGGGCGCTGCCGAAGGCGATCCGCCGCAACTTCGTCCCGGCCCCGGACTACGCCAAGGCGGCCCTGCGCCAGGTGAAGGACCGCCAGGAGCCCCTGCTGCCCACCCTGGAGCACGTCCTGAAGCGGATGACGGCGATCACCGTCCCGCCGGAGGCCTGGGACGACGAGCGGGTGCCGGACCACCTCAAGGTCACCTTCCGGGTGGTCGACGGCCGCAAGAAGCTCGCCGAGTCCAAGGACCTGGAGGACCTCCGGCTGCAGCTGAAGCCCAAGCTCAAGGAGACCCTCTCCTCGGCCGCCTCGGGCCAGGGCATCGAGCAGTCCGGGCTGACCGCCTGGCCGGCCTCGCTGCCGGTGCTCCAGCGCACCTTCGAGCAGCGCTCGCGCGGCCATTCGCTGCGCGCCTACCCGGCCCTGGTGGACGAGCGGGACACGGTCGGGATCAAGCTCTTCGACACCCCGCAGGCGCAGGCCCAGGCGATGTGGGAGGGCACCCGGCGGCTGCTGATGCTGACCACCAACTCGCCCGCCAAGTCGATCCAGGGCCGGCTGGGCAACCAGGCGAAGCTCGCCCTGTCGTACAACCCGCACGGCTCGATCCCGGCCCTGTTCGAGGACGTGGTGGCCTGCGCCACCGACCGGCTGATGACCTCGGCCGGCGGACCGGCCTGGGACGAGGCCGCCTTCGGCAAGCTGCACGAGAAGGTCCGCACCGACCTCTACGAACTGTCGGCGGACACCACGCTGAAGACGGCCACCGCGCTGATCGCCTTCCACCGGGCCTCGACCCGGCTGAAGGCGGTGAGCAGCCCGGTGCTGCTGACGGCGGTCAACGACATCCGGCTGCACCTGGCCTCGCTGGTGCACCCCGGGTTCGTCACCGAGGCCGGCTGGCAGCGGCTGCCGGACCTCAAGCGCTACCTGCTGGCGGTGGACCGCCGGCTGGAGGCGCTGCCCAACCACCCGCAGCGGGACGCCCAGCAGCTGCTGAAGGTGCAGCAGGTGCAGCAGGAGTACGGGGAGCTGCTGGCGGCCGTGCCGGCCGGGCAGCAGCCGTCCCCGGCGGTGCTGGCGATCCGCTGGATGATCGAGGAGCTGCGGGTCAGCTTCTTCGCCCAGTCACTGGGTACGCCGACCCCGGTCTCGGAGAAGCGGATCTCCAAGGCGATGGAGGCGGCCAGGGCCACGCTCTGAGCTGGGAGGGGCCCTCAGGAGCCAGTTCGACCTGGGGGCCCACCATGGGCTACAGTCTGTCTTGTTCGCAGCGCAGCAAAGCGAGTGAACAAGATCAGAACACTCTGGTCCTGTGGAGCAGTTGGTTAGCTCGCCACCCTGTCAAGGTGGAGGTCGCGGGTTCAAGTCCCGTCAGGATCGCCGTACCCGAGAGGCCCGGAACCGTTTGGTTCCGGGCCTCTCGCGTTTGCCCCGGGAGGGATCCCTACCCCGGACTAGGTCTAGACCACAAGCAACGACCCGCGTGATCGTCGTCACTTATCTTTTCCCGAGACCGGACACATGGCGCCCCTTCCCCAGGGGTGCCGATTTAATATGTAAAATTGCACAGCTATGAACTGTATATCCCCCCCGCCCCAGGGGCCTCAAATCGTTATCCGGAGTTCAACATTCCGGCCGCCCGGCACGATCTCCGGGAGCTCCCGCGAGCATGCAAAGGGGCTGCTTACCGGACCCGGCGGAGTCCGGTAAGCAGCCCCTTTGAAAGAGCCTTCGGCCTATCAGGCCTCGGTTCGCTGGGCGGGAATACCGGCCAGCAGGGCGCGCACCTCCGCCTCGCGGTAACGACGGTGCCCGCCAAGCGTGCGAATGGACGTGAGCTTGCCTGCCTTGGCCCAGCGGGTAACCGTCTTCGGGTCCACGCGGAACATGGTGGCGACCTCTGCCGGCGTCAGCAGGGGTTCAGCATCAGGGGTACGAGCGGTCATGAGCGGCCTCCTCGGGAGAACCGAACCAGGGCGGTTCTATCCTTCAAATTCTGCACCTTGGCCCGCGATGCCCGAAATGGCATAGACGGGCCGAGTCGGTTATAGGACGAACGGCTTGTCCTGGTGTCTACAACTACACCATCCGTCCAGCCCTATCGACCAAACCGCCAAAATTGACCCCTCACGGGTTCAAGGCTGACGGATGGCGATGGACCACCCCATAACGGGCAGTCACCTTATAGTGACATCCGGTTACGATGAGACCAGACCCGCTGTTTCCTCGCAAGGTACGCATCGGTTCCAGAACCACCCAAAAGTGGGCACGCTCATGTGAAGTTGGGCTGGTTGTCCCATTTTTGCACATAGGGGTAAGTTCGCGTCAACGGTGAGTAGTGTCACGTTCGATAGCTATTGACCCGAACCAGGACCTTGGTCATACGGCTCGGGCCGTAGGACTGTTCCAGTCTTACAAGTACCACCGACACCCCGCCCCGCCAGCACTGACGCCCCGTCGACCGGGCCCCCGCGGCACCTCGCACCCCTCCCCGCGGCCCTCCGACGCCTCCCCCGGGCCGGACCGACCCCCCTCCCCTACCCGCTGACTCAGTTCGCGTACCGCAGTGCCAGGACCCGCCGCCAGCGCACCGTCAGTTCCTCGTACACCCGCAGCGCCTCCGCCGCCTCGCCGGCCCGCAGCGCCCGCAGCCCGTCCTCCAGCTCCCCCGCCGAACGGTCCGCCAGCAACTGCTCCGGCCCCAGCAGGTGCACCAGCCCCCCGTAGTCCAGCTCCACCAGGGAACGCGGGTGGAACTCCTCCAGCCACCGCCCCACCAGCTCCGCCCCGCGCACCAGGTCCCCCTCCGGCACGGCCTCGCGCAGCGCCCGGTAGGCCCGGGCCACCCGACGGCGCGCCTGCGCCATCGGCGTCAGGTAGAACAGCGCCGCCTGCTCCCCCTTCTCCCCGCGGTCGAACCCGGCGCCGCCCGCCGAGGCCGCACCCGGCCGCCCCGCCGCGCCACCGGGCTCCGCCGCGCCCCCGGCCGGCTCCTGATCGCCCGTCCCGCCCGGGCCCCCCGCCGGCACGAAGCAGCGGTCCTCCTCCCCGAACGGCAGGAACCAGCGCACCGGCACCTCCCACCGGCTGGTCACGATCCACGGCCGGGCGTCCGGGTGCTCGGCCCGCCAGCGCTCCCGGTCCGCCTCGGCGGCCGCCCGGGTGGCCGGCGGCAGCGCGGTGTCCAGCAGCGCCACCGGCGCCGCCGCCCGCAGTTCGTCCAGCGCCTGCCAGGTGCGCAGCCGGGTCGCCCAGGGGCAGACGTACAGCACCCCGTCCACCGACCGCACGAAGGCCCGCTCGCTCTCCCGCTCCGGCAGGGCGCGGGGGGTGCGGCCGACCAGCTCCGCCAGTGCCGCCCGCTGCTCCTCCAGCGCCGCCACCGCGACCGGACGGCCGGCCTCCGCGGCATCCGGCCCGTGCGCCGCGGCATAGGCCTGCCAGCGCGCGCGCTCGGGCTCCGGGTAGGCGGCCAGCGGCTCGTAGACCCGCAGGTGGGCGGCGTAGGGCGGCAGTACGGAGGTGCGCACGACGGTCACGTTCTGCATCGTCGCACGCACCGGCCCCCGCCCGGGAGGCCTTCGGCCGGGAGCCGTTCGGGAACGCACTCCGCACGCCCCCGTCTCAGTACGCGGACAACCCGCGCAAGCTCGTACAAGAGGGCAGATCGAGGACGACCGCGCGACTACGCTTCGCCTTAGGCGCCCGCACCACAGCAGCGGGCCTCGGATACTGGAGTCACCACAGTGACCGACGTACAGACCGCATCCGCCGCGTACCCCGCACCCGGAGTGCTCAGCAGGATCTTCCGTACCGAACAGGACGGCGCCGCTCCCGGCGACGGCCACGAGCAGGTCGTCCTCTGCCACGACCGCAGCTCCGGCCTCAAGGCCATCATCGCCATCCACTCCACCGCCCTGGGCCCGGCCCTCGGCGGCACCCGCTTCTTCCCGTACGCCTCGGAGGAAGCGGCCCTGGAGGACGCGCTGAACCTCTCGCGCGGCATGTCGTACAAGAACGCGCTGGCCGGGCTCGACCTCGGCGGCGGCAAGGCCGTCATCATCGGCGACCCGAACAAGGACAAGAACGAGGCGATGCTGCGGGCCTACGGCCGCTTCGTCGAGTCCCTGCGCGGGCGCTACATCACCGCCTGCGACGTCGGCACCTACGTGCAGGACATGGACGTCATCGCCCGCGAGACCGGGTTCGTCACCGGCCGCTCGCCCGAGAACGGCGGCGCCGGCGACTCCTCCATCCTGACCGCCTTCGGCGTCTTCCAGGGCATGCGCGCCAGCGCCCAGGCCCGCTGGGGCCAGCCCACCCTGCGCGGCAAGCGGGTCGGTGTGGCCGGCGTCGGCAAGGTCGGCCACTACCTGGTCGGCCACCTGGTCGCGGACGGCGCCACCGTCGTCATCACCGACGTCTCCGAGGCCGCCGTGAACCGCGTGCGCGCCGCCCACCCGGAGGTCGAGGTGGTGGCCGACAGCGCCGCCCTGCTCCAGAGCAAGCTGGACGTCTACGCCCCCTGCGCCCTCGGCGGCGCCCTCACCGACGACACCGTGGGCACCCTCGGCGAGTTCGGCACCTCCGTCGTGTGCGGCGCGGCCAACAACCAGCTCGCCCACCCCGGCGTCGAGAAGGACCTGGCCGACCGCGGCATCCTCTACGCCCCGGACTACCTGGTGAACTCCGGTGGCGTGATCCAGGTCGCCGACGAGATCGAGGGCTTCAACTTCGACCGGGCCAAGAACAAGGCCACCCGGATCTTCGACACCACCCTGGAGATCTTCACCCGGGCCGCCGCCGACGGCGTGCCGCCGGCCGTCGCCGCCGACCGGCTCGCCGAGAAGCGGATGCGCGAGATCAGCGCGCTCCGCTCGGTGCTGCTGCCGGGTGCCCGCCGGGGCTGACCCCCGAGCGGCCGGAGCCGCTCCCCGGCGCGTCGCGGACTCCGTGACGCGCCCGGGGGGCGGCTCCTCCGTCTCCGGCCCGCCGCGGGGCCCCGAGGGCCCTCCCGGCCCCGCCGCGGGGGCCCGGGCCGACTCGTCCCGCGCGCATCACGATGTGGAACCGGATTCTCACTTCTGCGCCCGATCGGGTGATCCACCACCCCCCTTGGGGGGATAATCGATCCCGGAACGACGGACCTCAGCTACCTCCGGACCGCGCGCAAACTGCCGCAAAACCTCCCGTGACCTGGGAAGACCTGGTCTCGGGTGCGGCCGGTGCGCGCCACGTCACACCGACGACGTACCGTCCAGCGGCAGAAACAGGTACCGTTAATGCTCCAAGGGACGGTTCTCCCCATTCGGGCAGGCCGCTCTTGATCATGAACACGTGTCAGACTCGGGGCCGTGAGCCCCATCGTTGAGGGGGTCGACCCATGGGGCGCGGCCGGGCCAAGGCCAAGCAGACGAAGGTCGCCCGCGAGCTGAAGTACAACAGCGGCGGGTTCGACGCCAATCGTCTGTCCAACGAGCTGGGCGTATCGCCCTCTACCGCCTCGATCGAGCCTGAGCCGATCGAGGAAGAAGAGGACGACGACCCCTACGCGGAATACGCGGCTCGGTACGCCGACGACGACGAGGACGATGACAGCACGTCGGGGACCGGGCCTTCGCAGGCCCGCCGCCGCGCGTAGTCACAGTCTGGCCTGACCGGCCCGAGCGCCCAGAGCGCCGGGCCGGTTTTCGGCGTCCCCTGAGTGCGGGCGCTCCGCTCCGGCCCCGCCGGTCCCGTCACGGCTCCCCGGACACGCGAAGGGCCCCTCCCGCGGTCTCCACGCCGGAGGGGCCCTTCGTCGTGCCGCTCAGCCCGCGGTGAAGGCCTCGTAGGCGTTGTAGAGCGCCGCGCCGCCGTCGTGCTCGCCGGAGCGCTCGACGATGTCACCGAGCAGCCAGGACTCGACGCCGCGGTCCTCCAGGATCGACAGCACGACGTCCACCGAGTGCGGCGGGACGACCGCGACCATGCCGACGCCCATGTTCAGGGTCTTCTCGATCTCCAGGGTGGCCACCTTGCCGACCTCGGCGACGGTCTGGAACACCGGCAGCGGCGTCCAGGTACCGCGGTCCAGGCGGGCGTGCAGGCCGTCCGGGATCACCCGTGCCAGGTTGGCCGCCAGGCCGCCGCCGGTCACGTGCGAGAAGGCGTGCACCTCGGTGGCCCGGGTGAGCGCCAGGCAGTCCAGCGAGTAGATCCGGGTCGGCTCCAGCAGCTCCTCGCCGAGCGTGCGGCCGAACTCCTCGACCTTGCGGTCCAGCTTCCAGCCGGCCTCGTTCAGCAGCACGTGGCGCACCAGCGAGTAGCCGTTGGAGTGCAGGCCGGAGGCGGCCATCGCGATCACCACGTCGCCCGCGCGGACGCGGTCGGCGCCCAGCAGGGCGTCCGCCTCGACCACACCGGTGCCGGCGCCCGCCACGTCGTACTCGTCCGGGCCGAGCAGGCCCGGGTGCTCGGCGGTCTCGCCGCCGACCAGGGCGCAGCCGGCCAGCGCGCAGCCCTCCGCGATGCCCTTGACGATCGCGGCGACCCGCTCCGGCACGACCTTGCCGACGCAGATGTAGTCGGTCATGAACAGCGGCTCGGCGCCGCAGACCACCAGGTCGTCCACGACCATGCCGACCAGGTCGTGGCCGATGGTGTCGTGCTTGTCCATGGCGGCGGCGATGGCGACCTTCGTCCCCACCCCGTCGGTGGCCGAGGCCAGCAGCGGCCGCTCGTAGCGCTTGAAGGCGGACGCGTCGAAGAGCCCGGCGAAACCGCCGATGCCGCCGACCACCTCGGGGCGGCTGGCCTTCTTCACCCACTGCTTCATGAGCTCGACGGCGCGGTCGCCCGCCTCGATGTCGACGCCGGCGGCGGCGTAGGTGGCGCCGTTCTGGTTCGTGGTCACTGCGGTGCGGCCCTTTCGGGTCAGTGGGGGTTGGAACAGCGGTGGGGCCCCGGGTTCCGGGACCCCACCGTCAGGTCGTTACGGGCGGCGCAGGGCGTCGGCCGCGCCCGCTCCGCCGAGCAGGGACTGGACGCCGTCCAGGTCGCTGCCGCTGGTCGGCTTGCCGCGGACCGCGGGCGGCTGCTGGCCGCCCTTGATCTCGGCCTCCAGCAGGAGCTTCCCGAGCAGCGCCGGGTCGGGCAGCTCCATCGGGTACTCGCCGTCGAAGCAGGCCCGGCAGAGCCGGTCCTTCGGCTGCTTGGTGGCCTCGATCATGCCGTCGATCGAGATGTAGGAGAGCGAGTCCGCACCGAGCGTGCGGCCGATCTCCTCGATGGTCATGCCGTTGGCGATCAGCTCCGCGCGGGTGGCGAAGTCGATGCCGAAGAAGCAGGGCCACTTGACCGGCGGCGAGGAGATCCGGATGTGGACCTCGGCCGCGCCGGCCTCGCGGAGCATCTTCACCAGCGCGCGCTGGGTGTTGCCGCGGACGATCGAGTCGTCCACGACCACCAGGCGCTTGCCCTGGATGACCTCGCGCAGCGGGTTGAGCTTCAGCCGGATGCCGAGCTGGCGGATGGTCTGGCTGGGCTGGATGAAGGTGCGGCCCACGTAGGCGTTCTTCACCAGGCCCGAGCCGTACGGGATCCCGCTGGCCTCGGCGTAGCCGATGGCGGCCGGGGTGCCGGACTCCGGGGTCGCTATCACCAGGTCGGCCTCGACGGGCGCCTCGGCGGCCAGCCTGCGACCCATCTCCACGCGGGAGAGGTGCACGTTGCGGCCGGCGATGGAGGTGTCGGGGCGGGCCAGGTAGACGTACTCGAAGACGCAGCCCTTGGGCTTGGCCTCGGCGAAGCGGGAGGTCCGCATGCCGTTCTCGTCGATGGCGATGAGTTCGCCGGGCTCGACCTCGCGGATGAAGGAGGCGCCGCAGATGTCCAGCGCCGCCGTCTCGGAGGCGACCACCCAGCCGCGCTCCAGCCGGCCGAGCACCAGCGGGCGGATGCCCTGCGGGTCGCGGGCGGCGTAGAGCGTGTGCTCGTCCATGAAGACGAGCGAGAACGCGCCCTTGACCTTGGGCAGGACGAGCTTGGCCGTCTCCTCGATGGAGAGGTCCGGGTGGCCCGCGAGGAGGGCGGTCACCAGGTCGGTGTCGTTGGTCGCGGCGGACCGGCCCGAGCGGGAGACGTGCTCCTCACCGGGCAGTTCGGCGACCATGGCCGCCAGTTCGGCGGTGTTCACCAGGTTTCCGTTGTGCCCGAGGGCCAGCGAACCGTGAACGGTCGCGCGGAAGGTCGGCTGGGCGTTCTCCCAGACCGAGGAACCGGTGGTCGAGTAGCGGGCGTGTCCGACGGCGATATGCCCGTGCAACGACCCCAGGGAGGCCTCGTCGAAGACCTGGGAGACGAGTCCCATGTCCTTGAAGACGAGAATCTGGGAGCCGTTGCTCACTGCGATGCCCGCGGATTCCTGACCGCGGTGCTGCAGGGCGTAAAGGCCGAAGAACGTGAGCTTGGCGACCTCCTCGCCGGGAGCCCAGACACCGAAGACGCCGCAAGCGTCCTGGGGGCCTTTCTCGCCGGGAAGAAGATCGTGGTTGAGTCTTCCGTCACCACGTGGCACGCCTTCGAGTCTAGGGCAGTTGGCACAGGCTTCCGGAACCAGGGCGGCGCGGATTCTTGGGCGATCGCTCGGCAACGCGCGTAGACAAAACCCCTTACCGGGGGCGGATTTCCAGGGCGTGGAATTCGGTCGAGGGGCGCTTGGCCTTGTGGGTCGCGCCCGTTGGCGCCTTTCCGCCCGCGGACGGCCCGGAGGTTAACGGCGGGCAACGTGAGCCTGCTCACCCAGGGGCCCGGCGGGGCCGGGCGGGGCCGCCGGGCTTCGCGGGGCCGTCTTCGGCCCTCCGCTTCGACCCCTTCGGGCCTCGGTTCAGTCCTCGGTTCAGTCCTCGGTCCGGCCCTCCCCTGGCCTCCCCCAGGCTCCCCCGGGCTCCCCCGGCCTCAGCCGCTCGGGAGCAGGAGCCCCCAGGCGCCCGGGTGCACCGTCCAGGTCCGGTCCCGGACCGGGCCCACCGGCTGGCCGTCCGCCTCGTAGCCGAACCCGCGCCCCGTCACCGCGAGGGTCGCCGCCCGGGCGCGCACCAGTGCGCCGGGCGTGCGGACCACGATCTCCATCACGCCGCCGATCGCCTCCCCGCCCGGCAGGGTCACCTCGACCACCCGGACCGGCTGGTCGAGGTCGGCCAGCAGCCGGCCGTCCGCCTCGACCCGGAGCAGCGCGCTGTGCTCGCCCCGGCCGGCCTCGACCGTGAGTGAGGTCCCCTGCTCGGCCGCAGCCAGTTTCGCCCATAGCGAACGCCAGCCACCCGTACGGCCCGCTATCCGGCCCGCTCCGCTGCCGGAGATCCGCACCTTGCCGAGCGCCACTCCGCCGCCGTCGTCCACCAGTAGGTCCAGCTTGCGCGGCACGCCGCCGAGCACCGCCCGCGCGGCCGGCACCGGCTCGCCCGGCACACCGAGCGCGCGGGCCGCCACCAGCTCGTCGGACCGGCCCACCGGGACCATGCCGACCGGGTCCGCACCCAGCTCACGCTGGCGGTAGAGGGCCTGGAGCACCCGTTGCATCGCCAGGTCGGAGCCGATCACCACCGGTCGGCGGCGGCCCCGGTGCGAAAGCACCCGGTCGAGTTCGGAAGGGCTCTCCGGGTAGGCCACCTTGGCGTCCGTCCCTCCGCACAGGACGTCCCTCGCGATCCGCACCGACTCGCCGTCGGTCTGCCGGGCCGCCGGGTCGAGGAGCAGGAGGAGCGGTTCGGGGCCGCCGGTTGCGGGCGTGGACAGGGACGACACGACCGGTCCTTCCTCAGGTAATCTCTCGGTGCAAGAGCCCCTTGCGCTATTGCGCCAGGGGCTTCGTCTATCTCGGGGCAGACTGCGGCCTTCGCAGGATGCCCCAACCGGAAGGGGTGTACGCCTGTGCCGGCACTCGTGCTCGTTGGCGCTCAGTGGGGGGACGAGGGCAAGGGGAAGGCGACCGACCTCCTCGGCGGCTCCGTCGACTACGTCGTTCGCTACCAGGGCGGCAACAACGCCGGTCACACGGTGGTCATCGGCGACCAGAAGTATGCCCTGCACCTGCTGCCTTCCGGCATCCTCAGCCCGAATGTGACGCCGGTGATCGGCAACGGCGTCGTCATCGACCCGGGCGTGCTGCTCTCCGAGCTCAGCGGGCTGAACGAGCGCGGCATCGACACCTCCAAGCTGCTGATCTCGGGCAACGCCCACCTGATCACGCCGTACCACCGCACCCTGGACAAGGTCACCGAGCGCTTCCTGGGCAAGCGCCGGATCGGCACCACCGGCCGCGGCATCGGCCCGACCTACGCGGACAAGATCAACCGCGTCGGCATCCGGGTCCAGGACCTCTTCGACGAGTCGATCCTGCAGCAGAAGATCGAAGCCGCGCTGCACGACAAGAACCAGCTGCTGGTGAAGCTCTACAACCGCCGCGCCATCCCGGCCGAGCTGGTCCTGGAGGAGTACCTCGGCTACGCGGACAAGATCAAGCCGTTCCTGGCCGACACCACCCTGGTGCTCGACGAAGCGCTGAAGGCCAACAAGGTCGTCCTGCTGGAGGGCGGCCAGGGCACCCTGCTCGACGTCGACCACGGCACGTACCCCTTCGTGACCTCGTCGAACCCGACCGCCGGCGGTGCCTGCACCGGCGCCGGCATCGGCCCGACCAAGATCGACCGGGTCATCGGCATCCTGAAGGCGTACACCACCCGCGTCGGGTCGGGCCCGTTCCCGACCGAGCTGCTGGACGCCGACGGCGAGGCGCTGCGCCGGATCGGCGGCGAGCGCGGTGTGACCACCGGCCGCGACCGGCGCTGCGGCTGGTTCGACGCCGTGATCGCGCGCTACGCGACCCGGGTCAACGGCCTGACCGACTTCTTCCTCACCAAGCTGGACGTGCTGACCGGCTGGGAGCAGATCCCGGTCTGCGTCGCGTACGAGATCGACGGCAAGCGCGTCGAGGAGCTCCCGTACAACCAGTCCGACTTCCACCACGCCAAGCCGATCTACGAGACGCTGCCGGGCTGGACCGAGGACATCAGCAAGGCCCAGACCTTCGCCGACCTGCCGAAGAACGCGCAGGCCTACGTGAAGGCGCTGGAGGAGATGTCGGGCGCGCAGATCTCCGCCATCGGCGTCGGCCCGGGCCGGACCGAGACGATCGAGATCAACTCGTTCATCTGAGTCCGGACCACCAGGAGCGAGCGAGAGGCCCTGCGGGACGCTGCGTCCCGCAGGGCCTTCTCCTTGCCTCGGGACCTCTGCACTAGTGCAATAACCTCTTGCATCTAGTGCAGAGCACCGTTACGTTCGGATCATGACTGCGAAGCTGCCTGCCCCCGTCACCCTGACCGGCCGCCACGTCCGACTGGAGCCGCTGAGCCGGGACCACGCGTCCGAGCTGTGGGCCTCCGTCGGCCCCGACCCGGACGTCTGGCGCTGGATCCCGTTCGGCGCCCCGGCGACGGAGGAGGAGCTGGGCGCGATCCTCGACGTCCGGCTGGCGGAGGTGGCGGCCGGGAACGCCGTGAAGTTCGCCGTGATCGACCTCGCGAGCGGCCGCGCGGTCGGCATCACCGGGTACTACGACTTCAGCGCGGACAACGAGCTCGTCGAGATCGGCGGCACCTGGTACGCGCGCTCGGTCTGGCGCACGGCCGTCAACACCGAGGCCAAGCTGCTGATGCTCGTCCACGCCTTCGAGGACTTGGGCATGGGCCGGGTGTTCTGGAAGACGGACGCGCTCAACGACCGCTCCCGCAACGCGATCCTGCGCCTCGGCGCGTCGTTCGAGGGCATCCACCGGCGCGAAAAGCTCCGCGCCACCGGGGTCTGGCGCGACAGCGCCTACTTCTCGATGCTGGCGGACGAGTGGCCGGCGGCCAAGTCCCGCCTG
Source organism: Kitasatospora sp. NPDC059973 (assembly GCF_042737525.1). Classification (NCBI taxonomy): domain Bacteria; kingdom Bacillati; phylum Actinomycetota; class Actinomycetes; order Kitasatosporales; family Streptomycetaceae; genus Kitasatospora; species Kitasatospora sp. NPDC059973. The sequence goes on from NZ_JBHWUI010000062.1 coordinate 36,827, forward strand.
GTGGAGCGCCTTTCACGCGGCTGACGGTGCGCGATGAGCTGCGCGACGACGCCGACGAAGAGCACCGACACCAGCAGCCCGGCGAGCAGGAACGCGCCCATCAGCCCCCGACCGCCACCGCGGCCCACACCGCTCTGCCGTACGTCCCGATGAGTTTCACACCCCACTCATCGGCAAGCACGCCCACCAGATCAAGCCCCCGCCCACTGGTACGCGAGTCGTCCGGGCGAGGGCGCAGGATGGGGGCGGTACCGGCGTCCGAGACGGCGATCCACAGCCTCCCGCACCGGAGTTCGAGCACCACGGTCGGCGGGCCCTCGCCGTGGACCAGGGCATTGGTGACCAGCTCGGAGAGGATGAGGCAGGGGGCGTCCGAGTCGAGACCGAGACTGCGGAGGGTGTCGCGGAGGAGGCGGCGGAGCGCTCCGACGGTTTCGGGGAGAGCCGGCGGGAAGAGGTCCAGCCTGAAGTCGACAGCCGGGTCGGAGTCGACCGGGCGAAGGAGCGGGAGCAACATCGACTGTCTCCAGTCCAGTTGAGGTGAGGGTGTTGATGAAGGGCCTTCCACCCGTGGCCTGCCCCCACCGACGATGAGACGAGGGCAGGCGTCGGCGGCCTGCATGCCCATCGGGGGTGCACTTCGGGTTCTTGATGAACCATCAGTAAGTGATTCGCTACTCAAGGTAGGCTCACCCCCTCATTAGTGCAACCACTCGTAAGGGTGATCCTGGATTGATCCTCCCCAACGAGTGGCGTCGTGCGGCCCTTGCACGCGACACTGCCGATGCCACGGGAAGGGACGAACTTTGGCTCTACGAGCGCACATCAGCGAGCGCCAGCGTCGGTACGGCGCAGAGGTGCGCCGCCTTCGCCTGGACGCCGACATCGCGGTGCAGGCGGCCGCGGCACACGTTGGGATGCGCGGCCCACAGCTGAACCACATCGAAGCGGCACGCACCGGCCTCGACGAGGACAGGATGCGCCTGCTCGCAACGCTCTATGGCTGCACGAATGAGGAGTACCTGCTCACGCTGGCCGCAATGGGTTCGAGTGACGGCAAGGGCTGGTGGAGCCGGCACCGGCGCAAGGTCCCCTCCTTCGCGCTGGACCTCGCCGAGCTGGAGCACTGGGCAACATCGGCGTATCTCAACTACGAGACATTCCTGGTGCCTGGACTGCTGCAGACCGAGCAGTACATGCGCGAGCTGTTCGAGAACAGCGAGACATCGCTCTCCGACGAGGAGATCAACGACACCGTGTGCTTCCGCCGCGACCGGCAGCAGGCTCTCGACGGGCCCGCCTCGTTCCGCTTCGTCATCCATGAGGCGGCGCTGCTGATGGCCTTTGCCGGACGCGATGTCATGCGAGACCAGCTCGCCCACTTGCTCGAAGCGGCCGAGCGTCCGAACGTCACCATCCAGATCTTCCCGTTCAGCGTCAGGGCGACGCTGCCGTACAGCGGCCCGTTCCTCATCACCGAACCGGCCTCTCCCGCTCTCTCCACCGTCGTGATCGATGCCCCGGGCGAGTCTGCATTCAATGACCTACCCGAGGCCGTGGCCCAGTTCCGCAGCAGGTTCGATGCCCTCTCCAGGCTTGCCCTCCCGCCGGGCGACCCGACTACCTCATCCCGGCCACAGTCAGGACGGGACTCCTGGGGCGTCATCCAACACATCAAGCACGGTCTGGAATTGGAAAGGTAGAGGCATGCCTCAGCACTGGCAGAAGTCGACCAGCAGCTCCCAGGACGGAGGGAACTCCGTAGAGGTCTCCACAAACAGCGAAGGCCTGATCGAGATCCGCGAGTCCGACGACCCGGGCTCGATCGTCGTCACCACGCCCAGGAAGTTCGCCCTCTGGCTCGAAGGCGTCAAGCGCGGCGAGTTCGACCACTTCGGCCACGCCTAGACGAATCGTTCCGGCGGCCCCTCGCAGGGTGCGAGGGGCCGCCGGCGGGGTTGGACCGGTCAGGAAGCCGCCTCAATGTGATCGACGACGTCCGGCTCCGTCTCTGCGACCGCTCGGCCGGTGCCATCATCGCCGAGTCCGAGGCCATCGCGCTCAGTCCCGATGACTCCATCGACTTCATCCATCGCATAGCGACGGACCTGGAAGGTTAGCGAGCCATGAGCGACTGGCAGAAGTCATCGGCAAGCGGGAACAGCAATCAGTGCGTCGAGGTCCGGATCACCGGGGACGGAATGATCGAGATCCGCGAGTCCGATGCCCCGGGCGCGATCGTCGTCACCACGCCGAAGAAGTTCGCCCTCTGGCTCGAAGGCGTCAAGCGCGGGGAGTTCGACCACTTCGGCCACGCCTAGACGAATCGTTCATCCGGGCCCTCGCAGGGTGCGAGGGCCCGGAGGGGGACAGAACCCTGCGTACAGGCCGGGTCTTTCGGGACGGCGGTGGGCGGGGTCGGGCCGGATACTGGGAGTGCTGCCCCGGAGCGGGGGGTGGTGACCGAACGACAGAGACGAGCCGTCCGTGCCGACCAGTGCGCCCGTGATCCGCAGTGACGTCCCCGGCTCGTTCCCCTGGGGCGTGTTCCACGAGCGGCATCCGAAGCTCCTGGGACAGGTCCTCGACGCGCTGCCGTACGGGCCGGCCGAGCGGGCGGCGGCGGAGCGGCTGCTGGTGGAGAGCACCACGGGCGTCCTGACGCCGCCGGGCGCGGACGTCCACGACCGGGAGCGGTGGCTGGCGTGGGGCGAGGGGCTCTGGGGCCGGCCGTGGGGCGAGGCGCCGTTCCTGTGGGCGGAGAACTGGTTCTACCACCGCCTGCTCGACGCCACCGGCTACTTCCGCCCCGGGGCCTGGCAGGGCATCGACCCGTTCGGCCCGTTCAAGGCCGCCGAACTGGCGGGCCCGGCGGTGGACGACGAGCTGGCCGCACTGGAGCCGCTGGGCGAACTGCCGCCCCGGCAGCGGGCGCGCGCCCTGGTGACGTCGGCCCTGTGGGGCAACCGCGCGGACCTGAGCTTCGGGCTCACGGCGGCCGACGACGGCCCCGTCGCCGAGCTGGTCGCCGACGACAGCGCACTGTTCCGGACCGAGCTGGAGCGGACCCGCGGCGGCCGGGTCTGCGTCGTCGCGGACAACGCCGGCCGGGAGCTGCTGCCGGACCTGGTGCTGATCGACCACCTGCTCGACGACGGCCTGGCCGCCGAGGTGGCGCTGTATGTGAAGCCCCGGCCGTACTTCGTGTCGGACGCGACCCCGGCCGATCTGCTCGCCACCGTCGAGCGCCTGCGGGCAGCCTCCACGCCCCGGGCGGCGGCGATCGGCCGCCGGCTGTGGCGGGCCCTCGGCACGGGTGAACTCACCGTCCGCGCCGACGCGTTCTTCTGCGCGCCGCTGACCTTCCACGACCTGCCCGCCGGGCTCCGGGCGGAGTTCGCCGGGGCGGCCCTGACGGTCTTCAAGGGCGACCTCAACTACCGCCGCCTGGTGGGCGACCGGCTCTGGCCGCCGACCACCCCGTTCGCGGCGGCGGTGGCGCACTTCCCGTCCTCCGTCGCGGCGCTGCGGACGCTCAAGTCGGACGTGGTCGTCGGCGTCGAACCCGCCGTCCTCGCCCGGCTGGAGGCCACCGGCGCTCCGTGGCGCACCACCGGCCGGCACGCGGTCGTCCAGGTGCACCGCCGGGCGGCCGCGGGCTGACGGCGGCCGCGCGCCGTCCGAGCGGTGAAAAGGGCGGGAGGAGGCCGCCCGGGCTTCGATACACTGCGCACGCCCACAGTGGACCTTCGCTCTGTGTGGCAGCCCGGAGCCCGGCCGACTGCGGCGCGGCCTCCGTTGCGGCCCCCAGACCCTGCGCCTGTCACGGCACTCCGGGCTGGGGTGCGTGCGGGAGAAATTGGAGCATCCGAGGATGGCTCGGCACCTGATCACCAGCGCCCTTCCGTACATCAACGGGATCAAGCACCTGGGCAACATGGTCGGGTCCATGCTCCCGGCGGACGTCTACTCCCGGTACCTGCGCCAGCGCGGGCACGAGGTGCTGTACATCTGCGCCACCGACGAGCACGGGACGCCGGCCGAGCTGGCCGCGCAGGAGGCCGGGCTGCCGGTCGCCGAGTTCTGCGCGCAGGCGCACGACCAGCAGAAGGCCGTCTACGACGGGTTCCGGCTGTCGTTCGACCACTTCGGGCGCAGCTCCTCGCGGCAGAACCGGGAGATCACCCAGGAGATCGCCCGTGAGCTGCACGCCAACGGGTTCATCGAGGAGCGGGCGATCCGCCAGGTGTACTCGGTCACCGACGGGCGGTTCCTGCCGGACCGGTACATCGTCGGCACCTGCCCGCACTGCGGCTACGACAAGGCGCGCGGCGACCAGTGCGAGAACTGCACCCGGGTGCTCGACCCGACGGACCTGCTGGAGCCGCGCTCGGCGATCAGCGGCAGCGCGGACCTGGAGGTGCGCGAGACGAAGCACCTCTTCCTGCTCCAGTCGAAGCTGACCGACCAGGTCGAGGAGTGGGTCGACGCGCACGGCGACCAGTGGCCCGTCCTGGCGTCCTCGATCGCCCGCAAGTGGCTGACCGAGGGGCTGCAGGACCGCGCCATCACCCGTGACCTGGAGTGGGGCGTCCCGGTGCCGGCCGACGTGTGGCCGGAGCTGGCGGCCGCGGGCAAGGTCTTCTACGTCTGGTTCGACGCCCCGATCGAGTACATCGGCGCGACCAAGGAGTGGGCGGACTCGGCGGCCGGCGGCGAGACCCGGGACTGGAAGTCCTGGTGGTACGAGGCCGACGACACCGTCCGGTACACGGAGTTCATGGCCAAGGACAACGTCCCGTTCCACACGGTGATGTTCCCGGCCACCCTGCTCGGCTCGCGCAAGCCGTGGAAGAAGGTCGACTACGTCAAGGCCTTCAACTGGCTGACGTACTACGGCGGCAAGTTCTCGACCAGCCAGAAGCGGGGCATCTTCACCGACGTCGCGCTGGAGCTGCTGCCGGCCGACTACTGGCGCTACTTCCTGATGGCGCACGCCCCCGAGTCGGACGACTCCAGCTTCACCTGGGACCTCTTCTCCTCGGTCGTCAACAAGGACCTCGCCGACACCCTCGGCAACTTCGTGAACCGCGTGCTCTCCTTCAGCCGCAAGCGGTTCGGCGACGACGTCCCGGCCGGGCACGCGGCGGGCGAGGCGGAGCAGCGGCTGGGCGCGCAGATCGCCGACCTGCTGGCCGAGTACGAGACCCAGCTGGAGGCGCTGAACTTCCGCAAGGCCGCGCAGAGCCTGCGCACGCTGTGGAGCGCCGGCAACGCCTACCTGGACGAGAAGGCGCCCTGGCTCCAGGTGAAGACCGACCCGGAGGCCGCCGCGCTGACCCTGCGGACGGCGATGAACCTGATCCACCTCTACGCCGTCGTCTCCGAGCCGTTCATCCCGGCGGCGGCGCAGGCCATGCGCGAGGCGTTCGCGCTCGCGGACGACGCCCCGGCCCGCACCCGGGCGTGGGTGAGCGCCGAGGAGGCGCGCGCGCTGGACTTCGTGCCGGCGGGCACCGCGTTCACCGTGCCGCCGGTGCTGTTCGCCAAGATCACCGACGAGGACCTGGCCGCCTGGACCGCCCGCTTCGGCGGCGGTGAGTAGCGGCACACCGTAGGAGTGGTGGCCCCCGTCGCCGGTCGGCGACGGGGGCCGCTCCTGTGAGGACGGCCGGTCAGGGGCCCGTTTCGGCGGTCACCCAGGCGAGGTAGCCGCCGCTGCCGGAGACCACCGGGACGGCGACGACCTCGGGGGTGTCGTAGTCGTGGTGCTCGGTGATGAACGCGGTGAGCCGGGCGGTGAGCCCGGCGCGGGTCTTGAGGTCGACGCGCCACTCGGCGCTCTCCCGCACCTCGCCGTCCCAGCGGTAGACCGACCGGACCGGGTAGAGCTGCGCGCACGCGGCCAGCCGCTCGCGCACCGCGGCGGCGGCCAGGGCGCGGGCCTTGGACTCGTCGTCGTGGGTGGTGGTGACCACGACGACATCGGGGTTCGAAGCTGCCATGCGGCGACCGTACCGCCCGGCGTTCGGCACCGTCGTACGCAGCGTTCGGCACCGCACCGCCGGCGTTCGGCACCGTACCGCCGGCATTCGGCACCGTACCGCCGGCATTCGGCACCGGACCGCGCAGGAAGTCGGCCGGATCGACTTCCTGTGCGCGGGGGGGCGGGTGGGGTGAAGGTGCGGGAGCGGCCGGGTGGTGCGCTCAGCCGAGGGAGCGGCGGGCCGTGCCGAGGAGCGGGGCGAGGTCGGGGGCGGCGGCGGCCTCCTCGTCCAGAGCGGCGCCGAGGGTCTCCTCGTAGGTGGCGCGGGCCTCCTGGTGACGGGCGCGGCCGGCGGCGGTGATCACCGTGTAGACGCCGCGCCTGTCGTCCGGACAGAGGTCCCGGTAGGTGAAGTCCGCGTTGTGCAGGCGGGCGACCAGTCGGGTGACCGAACTCTGGTTGAGGCCGAGGACGGCGGCGAGGTCCTGCATGCGCAGCTCGCCCTTGGGGGCCTCGGAGAGGAAGCCGAGGGCGCGGTACTCGGACAGGCCGAGCCCGTGCCGGCGCTGGAGCGCGGTGGCAAGCCGGCCCTCGACATGGGCGTGGAGGGCGGTGAGCCGGCTCCACATCCGGGAATCCGACGGCCCGGCGTCCGGGTCGCCGCTGGTGGGGCTGGGTTCCGGGTCCATGGGCTGCTCCTGGCACAGGCGGGGCGGATTGACACAGGTTACTTGTACATGCATGCTCTTGCCCAGTCGACATTAATTTGCACATACATGCAATCACTTACCCGCGACGAACCCGGGGGGTTCTCCCATGGCCTGGATCTACCTGCTGATCGCCTCGCTCTTCGAGGTCGTCTTCGCCCTCGCGACCAACGCCACCCACGGCTTCACCGCGCTGGGCCCGTCCCTGCTGACCGCCGGGGCGGCGGCGGGCGGGATCTTCTTCCTCAGCCTCGCCCTGAAGACCCTGGACGTCGGGGTCGGCTACACGGTGTGGACCGGGATCGGCTCGGTCGGCACCGTCGTCCTCGGCTCGGTGATCTTCCACGAGTCGATGAACCCCGGAAAGGCGGCGGCCTTCGTCCTGATCATCGGCGGGGTGCTCGGCCTCAAGCTCTCCGACCGCCCCGGCGGCGCGGAGCAGCCGGCGGGGAGCGCCGAGCGGCCGGCCGGGGGCAGCGACCGGCCGGCCGGGAAGGCGGAGCAGCCGGCCACCGCCTGATCCCGCGCAGCCGGCCCACCCCGCCCTCCTCCGCCGCCCCACCACCCAAGGAGCCCACCGTCATGGCCTGGATCTTCCTCGCGATCGCCGTCGTCTTCGAGATCGTCTTCGCCCTCGGCACCAACGCCACCCACGGCTTCACCAAGCTCTGGCCGTCCGTCCTCACCCTGGTCGCCGCCGCGGGCGGCATCTTCACGCTCAGCCTGGCGCTCAGGACGCTGGACGTCAGCGTCGGCTACACCATCTGGACCGGGCTCGGCTCGGTCGGCGCGGTCGTCCTCGGTGCCGTGCTCTACAAGGAGCGGATCACGCTCCCCAAGCTGCTGTCCTTCGCCGCGATCATCGCCGGTGCCGTCACCCTGAAGCTGGCCTCCGGCCTCTGACCGCCGGCGGGCGCGCCGTCCGCG